>JBDTTO010000304.1:0-4909 GCA_039930585.1 Gemmatimonadaceae bacterium | reverse complement strand
CCAAGAGGCTGTTGATTTTGCAGTTGAGATTCTCCTCAACAAAAAAAACAGCGATCATTTTTATTGATGGCGTTTGTGCGATCCATTCTGCGCAATAAATACGCTTGTCCCACACGTGCTTGTCGCGCATGCTTACACGGAGCCTTTTCCGGACAAGTTATCGTTCAGGACTAATCGCGCCGCAGGCGCGATGTTATTTTCGAAAGCAGGCATGAACAGTAATTTCAAAGCCATGATGCAGGAAGCGACGCGGCTGACGCGCATGGGAAAACTGGGGGAAGCGACCGCGGGTGAGATTCCCTCAATAGAATCGACGAGGGGCTTCTCCATGCGCTCCAGAAACTGCCGAGCGTATGCGGACATTGACTCGACGAACCGGCGCTGCCCCTCGGCATAAAGCGTATCAAAAGCCAGCGACGATTTGCCGGAACCGGACACACCCGTGACCACCGTCAGGGACTGACGCGGAATCTCTAGGTCGAAGCCCTTCAGGTTGTGCTGGCGCGCGCCGCGAATGACGATCTTGTCTTTCACGGCAGCGAGGGGTTGGCGGCGGGGCGAACAGCGCGTTCATTCATCACACCGAAAACTAACCGAACGCGCTACTGTTCCTGTAATGGCCCAGGCACCACACCCCGAAGACGAAGCAGTTGGCAAAGCCTACGACGCTCGGCTCGTTCGCCGGCTGCTGCAGTACGTGCGCCCGTACCGGTTGCTGGTGGTTGGAGCTCTCGTACTGATTGCGATTGAGTCGGGCATGCAGCTCGTTGGGCCCATGCTTACGCGCTGGATGATTGACAGCGCATTGCCCGCAAAAAACGCAGCGCTGGTGACGCAGGTCGCTCTGTTATTTGCGGCATCGCTGTTGGTGCAATTTGGCGCCTCATATGGCGAGACCATTTTCACAAACCTGCTCGGCCAGCGGGTGATGCGTGACCTGCGCAGCGAACTGTTTGGTCATTTGCAGCGGCTGCCCATTTCCTTTTTTGATCGCACGCCGGTTGGGCGCCTTGTCACACGCGTAACCAGCGACGTCGAAGCCCTGAACGAACTGTTTACCTCAGGCGTCGTTGCCGGACTGGGCGACCTTTTCACGCTGCTGGCGATCAGCGTGGTGATGCTGGTGATCGACTGGAAGCTTGCGATCGCATCGTTCTTTGTGATTCCGCTGGTGTTCCTGACCTCGCGCGTTTTTCAGTCACGAGTGCGTTCGGTGTATCGCGACATTCGCGTGCGGCTTGCGCGAGTGAACGCCTTCTTGCAGGAGCGCCTCTCAGGCATTCGTGTGGTGCAATTGTTCGGGCGCGAGGCGGATGAACTCGAGCGTTTCGACAAACTGAATAACGCTCATCTGGACGCGCAGCTGAAATCGATCACCGTGTATGCGCTCTACTTTCCGGTGATTGAATTTCTCACCACGCTGGCATTGGCCAGTCTCATTTTGGCCAGCGGTTGGCGCATGGAACGCAGCGCACTTACCGTGGGCACGCTCGCGGCGTTTTTACAATTGGTGCGTCGGTTCTTTCAACCGCTGCAGGATCTGAGCGAGAAGTACAACATTTTGCAGGCCGCAATGGCGAGCTCCGAGCGCGTGTTTGCGATTATGGATTTGCCGCTGGCGCCGGGAGTCGAAGCAACGCCCGATCGCGACGCACAAGTCGCACGCATGCGCGCGGAAGGCATCACGATCGCCTTTGAAGATGTGTGGTTTGCGTACGCGATTGGCGGCCTGTCCGACGACTCAACAAGCCTCGCGCCGGATAAGCGTGCGCTCGAAGCGGCGGCCGAACCCCGTTGGGTACTGCATGGCGTGAGTTTTGTCGCGCGCCCTGGCCAAACGATTGCATTGGTCGGACATACGGGTGCAGGCAAGACGACCATCGTCAACCTGCTGCTCCGTTTCTACGAGCCACAGCGGGGGCGCATTCTGATCAACGGACGGGATGTCCGCGACGTGCCGGTAGATGTGCTGCGATCGCTGATCGGTTATGTCCAGCAGGACATTTTCCTGTTCGCGGGTGACGTCGCGTCTAATCTCCGCCTGGGTGCTTCTATTAGTGACGAGGCGTTGGCACAGGCCGCGGCCCGCGTCGGAGCCGAGCGGGTGATTGACCGTCTGCCTGGTGGCTGGAGGCACGAGCTAGCCGAGCGTGGGGCCAGCATCAGCGTGGGCGAGCGACAATTATTGGCGTTCGCGCGTGCGATTGCGGCCAATCCTGCGCTATTAGTACTGGATGAGGCAACAAGCGCAGTCGATTCGGAGATCGAGGCAGAAATCCAGAATGCGGTTGCCGAGCTGATGCTGGGGCGTACAACCATCGCGATCGCGCACCGGCTCAGTACCATCGTAAATGCGGACGAAATCCTCGTCCTCCATCACGGTGCGGTGCTGGAAAGGGGCAGCCATCGCAGCCTGCTGTCACTGGGCGGGTTGTACGAACGGCTCTTCCGTTTGCAGATCGGGGATGCGTCCAGGCCCTCCGATCTAAATTCAGTTGCAGTTTCTATCCCTGAACAGGAGCTTCAACGCTTGCCAACGGGCGCGACGCCCGGGTAGCTTCGACTTCCGCTCATGGACCCCTCCAAGGCATTGCTCCACATATAAATACGTGCAGCTTTCGGTCGCCGCCGCAACTGATGTTGGGCGCATACGTGCAGGCAACGAAGACAGTCTATATGCCGACGCCGATCAAGAGCGTGGGCTCTTCATTGTCGCCGATGGTATGGGCGGACACGCGGCTGGAGAAATTGCCAGTGAAATGGCGGTGCAGATTGTTGCGCGCGAAATGGCGCACATTCGCAATCTCGAGGGCGAAGAACCGCTGACTGCGATGGGCAGCGCTTTGCGTGCTGCCAATCGGTCCATCTTCGAACGGACTATCGTCGAAGCCGACAAACAGGGCATGGGAACGACCGCGTCCTGTCTCATGATGGGCAACGGGCGCTACATCATTGGTCACATCGGCGACTCACGCATTTACCTGCTGCGTGACGGAGTGTTCCGTCAGATTACGAAGGATCATTCCTACGTGCAGGAACAGGTCGACGCCGGTTTCCTCACGCCCGAACAGGCGCGCTACCATCCCTACAGCAACGTGATCACCCGTTGCGTTGGCGCGAATGCCGCCGTCGAGGCCGATGTCTTCCACAGCGAGATCAGAGCCGGCGATTTGTATCTCGTCTGCTCCGACGGCCTCACCGGTATGGTCGAAGATCCGCAGCTCAAAAAAATCATGGAGACGAAAACCACGCCGGGTGCGATGGTGAATTCCATGATCAATGAGGCCAACAAGCGCGGCGGGCTGGATAACATCACGGCCATCGTCGTTCAGGTGCTGTCGCTCAAGGTTGGCAACACCGCCGAAGTCATGGCGGCCAAGCGGCAGGATCCGCCTCGTGCCTGATGACGCCGGGGCATCAACCGATGCCTCCGCTGATGGGCCGCAGCGTGACACAATCAGCGCCGCTGGGGTATCGGGTGACGGGTCCGTCGGGGAGACGGTTGGCGAAGTGTCTACCCTGTACCTGGGCAACATTCTTTACGCCATCGAACGATGCGCGCTTGATCTCGACGGTGAAAACAAACCGTCAGACGCAGCCTTTTACCGCGGCATAGGGCGAAAGCTTGCTGAGGCCTATGGGCGTACCAAGCGTGCGTGAGTGCCAGCCATGGAGTCTGAACGGATGACTGAACCAAACGTCGGGACGCACGCTCAAACTCGCATCAGCAAGTACGCCACGCTTCGGCGTCGTGCGACGGCTTTGCTGTGTGCTTCGTCGCTGATGTTGCAGCAGGCGTGTTATAACAGCGTGGCTGTTGCAGGCGCGTCCGCCGCTCCCGTGGGGCCCGTGACCATCACCGTCAACGAACGCGGGCGGATTCTGGTCGGAAACCGATTAGGCAGTCTGGTGGATCACGTGGTTGGCCGAATTGTGCGTGCTGATTCCGTGAACGTGGAAGTCGCCGTGGAAACGGCTGAGGATGTGCGCGGGAACATGGCGCGCTGGGGTGGGGAAAAGTTCACGATTCCGCGCGAAGGCATTCAGAGCATGACGGCGAAGAAAGTCTCCAGAGTGCGCACGGGACTTCTCCTCGGCGGAATTGTGGTGGGCATTTTGGTTGGATTGCTGACATTGCATGGTGGCAAGAGCGGCAGCAACGGTTTGCCGCCTGACGGCGGTGGGAATCCGATTTAGCAGGATCAGCCGTTCGGCCCAGTTTGTATTCCCTCAACACTTGATTGAATCAACTGTTGAGGGTATGGTGAGGCATGACAGCCTCCGAACTCGATTTTCTGCAGGGCACGCTGGACGTGCTCGTGTTGCGCGCGCTCTCGTGGGAGCCGATGCATGGTTACGCCATCGCGCGATTCATTCGTCAGGGGAGCGGCGAGACATTTCGCATTCTTGATGGTGCGCTGTATACGTCGCTCCACCGCATGGAGGAGAAGGGGTGGGTGGAGTCGGAGTGGGGGCTTTCTGACAAAGGGAAACGCGCGAAGTTTTATGTGATGACGACGGCCGGTCGTCGTGCGCTCAAGAATGAAGCGAGCACGTGGGATCGGTACGTGCAGGCGGTGGCGGGTGTGATGAGTGCGAAGCCGGAGCCGGCGTGATGATAACCAGATCGAATGCGTCGCACTCGGCGTGGCGCGCTGGTTGGCAGCGACTGACGCGCATCTGGCGTTCGGATACGGTCGCCAATGTTGACGAAGAGTTGCGCTTTCACTTTGACGAAAAAGTTGCGGAGTTCGAAGCGCAGGGCCTGTCGATGACGGACGCGCGCAAACGTGCGGAAGAAGAATTTGGCGACGTGCAAACGGTGCGAGCGTCATTGCGCGAGATTGATGGTCGTGTGGCGAAGAAACTGCGTCGTGCGGAATGGTGGGAGAGTATTGCGCAGGATTTG
>JBDTTO010000303.1:0-4916 GCA_039930585.1 Gemmatimonadaceae bacterium | reverse complement strand
TTGCCGCCGCGTGTTGTGCCACCGTTGTTAAGCGCACTGCGCAAGTCCGCACCGCAACATGAGGCGGTCGCGTCCGATGCGGTTGCGTTGCAACTTCCAAAGTCTGTGTCGGACGTGCGTGTTTCGCGCGGACGAGTCACGCTCTACAAAACTGTTTCTACTCCCTCGAAATAATCGCGTCGTCCATGGCATCTACCACCGCAGCCCCTTCGAATTCAACGCCCGCGCGCACCATTGTGTTGCGCATTCTGGTGATTGATGACGAGCCGGGCATTCGTCACGCGCTCAGCCAGTTGCTGGAATATGAAGGATATGAAGTGCACACCGCAGGTGGAGGATCGGAAGGGCTGGCGTTGTACGAAAAGGTCAAGCCCAACCTGGTGTTCCTTGATGTGAAGATGGCCGGCATCGATGGGCTCGAAGTTCTCAAACGTTTGAGAGTGCTTGATCCCGCGGCGATGGTTGTGATGATCAGTGGTCATGCGACGATTCAGACGGCTGTTGAAGCGACGCAGTTGGGCGCGTATGACATTCTTGAAAAGCCGCTCGACACCGATCGCGTGTTGGTGTTGTTGCGCAATGCTCTCGCGCAACGCAACCTCTCTGAAGAAAACGATCGTCTTCGCGAAACAATTGAATCGCGATACGAAATTGTTGGACGTTCGTACGCCATCCGTGCGCTGTTGGAGCGCATCGACAAAGTGGCCAACACACCGGCGCGCGTGCTGATCACCGGCGAAAACGGAACCGGAAAAGAACTGGTTGCGCGCGCAATTCATCGTGGTTCGGCGCGCGCAAAAAAACCGTTTGTCGAAGTGAACTGCGCGGCGATTCCGTCAGAGCTCATCGAGAGTGAACTGTTTGGTCATATGAAGGGCTCGTTTACCGGCGCGATTGCGGATCGAGCTGGCAAGTTTGAACAGGCCAACGGTGGTACGCTGTTCCTCGATGAAATCGGCGACATGTCGTTGAGCGCGCAGGCGAAGGTATTGCGCGTGTTGCAAGACGGAGTCGTTACGCGCATTGGTGGCAGCAAACCGGTGCAAGTGGATGTGCGTGTTCTGGCCGCGACCAACAAGGACGTCGAAACGGAAATTGCGGCCGGACGTTTTCGCGAAGATCTGTACTATCGATTGAACGTTGTGCCCATCACCGTGCCGCCGCTGCGCGAGCGTCGAGAAGATGTTGAACTACTCGCTGTGTATTTTCTGCAGCAGTTGGCGATTCGTGATGGCATGCCTGCGCGTGGTATCACCGACGAAGCGTTGCATCGGCTGGCCGATCTCGAATGGGCCGGCAACGTGCGCGAGTTGCGCAATACGATCGAACGCCTTGTCATTCTCGCGTCGGGAACGACAATTGGCGCGAGCGAAATTGATCGACTCGTTGGACGACGCGCCGTTGAGCCGGCTGGACTTGGCGCGCTGATCGACTGCCAAACGTTCGAGGAGTTCAAGCAAGCGGCCGAGCGTGCATTCCTGTTGGCGAAGTTGCGCGCGTTTGACTGGAACGTGTCGGAAACTGCGCGCGCGCTGGATATGCCGAGGTCAAATCTTTACAAGAAGATTGAGCGTTACACGTTGACGCGTGAGAGCTCGCCGTCATGAGCGATCGCATGGACATGTTTCCGAACATCATCGAGAGTGCATCATGAGCGACCGCAACTGGGAGCAGGAACTCGCGAAAATCGACAAGCAACTGGCTTCGGTTTCCGATGAACAGTTGTTGGCGCAATCCGGGCAACCGGCGCCAACGCGTGGGCCCGTGGCCGCGCCCACTGCTGGCAAGAGCGCACCTGCCAAACCATCCTCCTTCTCGGCACCCACAACTTCGGGCCGGAGTTGGATTGCGTGGGTTCAGTTGGTGGTCGCGATTTCCGCGGGCGTTGGCCTCTGGTTCTGGCCGTGGGGAACTCGTTGCGGTCTCAACGCGATGACGTTTACGGCGGCGACCGGTGGCGTGACGCTGCTTGGCCTGTGGAGCGCCGTTGGAAGTTGGCGCCATCGTCAGGGTGCGGCGCATATCCTTTCATTCGCCGTGATGATTTGGGGGCTCGTGCTGGGCGCACGCGAAGTGTTGCCACGAATGGGTTACGCGATTCCCACAGTTGAGCGTCCGGGAGGCTGGTCCTGCCAGTCGTTGCCGATGCCATCGCCGACGTTGCTGCCCGGAACGTCGCCTGCATCACAACCGCAGACCCAACCGGGATTGCAACCTATCGCGCCAACTACTGGGCAACCCGCCACCGGTCAGCCAGCCACCGCTCCACCAGTCACCACGCCACCCGACGCCGGAAAGCCCTAACCCTGACACTGACACAGGCGGTTGGCAGTCGGATATCTTTCGTGGATGACCACTTTCAAGAATTTCATTGGCGGCCAGTGGGTAGCGCCGTCTTCCGATCGTTATTTCGAAAATCGCAATCCCGCCGACACCAATGATGTTATTGGTTCGTTTCCTGAATCCGAAAAGGCTGACGTTGATCGCGCGGTAGTAAGCGCGCGTCGCGGCTTCGAAAGCTGGAAGCGTACACCGGCACCGGCGCGCGGCGATGTGCTGCGCAAAGTTGGTGATTTGATGGTCGCGCGCAAAGAAGAAATTGCGAATCTGATGACGCGCGAAATGGGCAAGCCGCTTGCCGAGACGCGTGGTGATGTGCAGGAAGGCATTGATACCGCGTATTACGCTGCGACCGAAGGACGTCGTTTGTTTGGGCACACTGTTCCCAGCGAATTGCGTAACAAGTGGGCGATGACGATGCGTCGTCCGATTGGTGTGTGTGGACTGATCACACCATTCAACTTCCCGATGGCGATTCCCACGTGGAAGGGATTTCCGGCGCTGTTGTGCGGAAACTCAGTCATCCTCAAGCCCGCCGAAGATGTGCCGCATACGGCGCACGTGCTGGTTGAAATTCTGCTTGAAGCGGGATTACCGCCTGAAGTGATTCAGCTCATTCACGGCAACGGCGAAGTTGTGGGTAAAGCGATCGTTGAACATCCGCATGTGCCGGTGATTTCGTTTACGGGATCAACCGAAACCGGCCGTTCTGTCGGCGAAACGTGTGGACGCATGCACAAACGGTTGTCGCTCGAAATGGGCGGCAAGAACGCGCAGATCGTGTTGAACGATGCCAACCTCGAACTGGCGCTTGAAGGCGTGTTGTGGGGCGCGTTCGGAACAACAGGTCAGCGCTGCACGGCCACCAGCCGGCTGGTTTTGCAGGATGGCATTCACGACGAATTCGTCAACGAATTGGTGAAGCGCGCGAACGCGTTGCGCCTGGGTGATGGGCGTCACGCCAAGACTGATGTGGGTCCGATGATCAGCAAGCAGGGACGTGATAAAGCTGCGCACTACATTGGAGTTGGCAACGATCAGGGCGCCACGCTTCGTAGCGGCGGTGACATTGCGTCAGGCAACTCGCACAGCGGTTCGCTCGACAACGGGTGGTTTTTTCAGCCAACAATTTTCACCGACGTGAAATCCGGATCGCGTCTTGATCAGGAAGAAATTTTTGGCCCGGTGCTTTCGGTAATTCGCGTCGCTGATGCCGAAGAGGCATTTGCCGTGAACAACGGCGTGCGTTACGGACTGTCGTCGTCACTGTATACATCAGACGTGAATCTGGCATTCCGCGCGTTGCAGGAGCTCGACAACGGCATCACGTATGTGAACGCGCCAACGATTGGCGCCGAAGCGCATCTGCCGTTTGGCGGCGTCAAGGAAACCGGAAACGGTCACCGTGAAGGTGGCTGGGA
This sequence comes from Gemmatimonadaceae bacterium, assembly GCA_039930585.1. Lineage (GTDB taxonomy): Bacteria > Gemmatimonadota > Gemmatimonadetes > Gemmatimonadales > Gemmatimonadaceae > Gemmatimonas. The sequence continues at coordinate 1,155 of JBDTTO010000303.1, read as the reverse complement.
AGTCTACGAATTCTATTCGGAAACGAAGGTTGGTTACGTGGATTACTCAGGCGCACTGCAACGGGCGCAAATTGACAACTATTAACAGCGCTGGCCGCTTGCACCGTGGAAGGTCCCTGCTTAATTCCGATTCAGGCGCGCACTTTTCCCGTAGCATGAAGTCCTGATGGATCGTTTGGAAGCACATCCAGTTGAACCCGCGCGCACCCCGATCAGTATGGCTGATCGGGACGCAGCGCTTCGCGCAGCCAATCGCGGCAGCAGCCGGAGCTACCGACTGGGCTGGGTGTGGGACTGGGTCAAAGTTCTGCCAGCGGCGGTGCTGTTGTTTTTTGTGATGAAAACGATGGTCATCGAGGCGTACAAGATTCCATCGGGCAGCATGGAACGCACGCTCATGGTCGGCGATTTTCTGTTGGTCAACAAAATGGTTTATGGCGCTGAGGTTCCGTTCTCGCGCATGCATTTGCCCGCCGTTCGTTCTCCGAAGCGCGGAGACGTGATTGTTTTTGTATGGCCGGTCGATCCAAGCAAAAATTTTGTGAAACGTCTGGTCGGTCTTCCGGGCGACACCGTGGCAATGAACGGTGGCAACTTTGTGCTCAATGGCGTCGTGCAAAAAGAGCAGTACGTCGTGCACACGCAACCAGGCATGGATCCAACCGCGGTCGATTTTCGTTGGCAGCGCAGCCACGTACTGAACATGGTGCCTGCAAGCGATTCATCAGGTACGACCATCGACACGTACCATCCATCACGCAACAACTGGGGTCCGCTGGTCGTTCCATCCAACAGCTTTTTTGTGTTGGGCGACAATCGCGATAACAGCCTCGACAGCCGCTATTGGGGCTTCGTTCCCGATTCGTTACTGCGCGGCACTCCGCTGATGGTTTACTACAGCTACTCGCCCGATTCGTCCGTGGCCGCACCGTGGATTCGACGCATCCGCTGGTCGCGTCTCGGTGGACTGGTTGACTAGCAGTTAACGCACGCACGCGTCGCTCGGTGTACCATGACCCGGCGACGTTTCGTTTTCTGATCGCGCGCCGCAGCCCGATCCACCTGTCGTTCATCGACCTGTCGTTCTCCGCCTCCATCCCGCTACACCTCAATGGCGCTGCCCCCGAAAAAGAAGTCGTCGTACGAGGAAGGGTC
>JBDTTO010000302.1:0-4936 GCA_039930585.1 Gemmatimonadaceae bacterium | reverse complement strand
GCGAGCTGTTTTCAAAAACCGTTCAACGTGGATGATGGTGCGCAATCGTCACTCCCTGCGCACCATCGTCACACCACCAGCACGACTGCCGTGCTGCTTGCATTGCCAACCTCTTGCACCGTGCAACACGAATTGCAAATCACCACGGCATTCTTGTGGTTCGTCCAGCAATGAAAAGATGTAACTCGTTGCTCCACAACATGTTTGCTTGATGCCGCGAGTCTGGCCCGCACGTTGCCATAACCATCAGTGTCGCGGTGGCCTCTCGCCTGAGACCAAACGTCGATTCACCCCCCCATCGGAGATTACACAATGTCGAACACCCGCACTCGCAAGGGCTTTACCCTGATCGAACTTTTGATCGTCGTCGTCATCATCGGCATCTTGGCCGCGATCGCGATTCCTAAGTTTGCCGCCACGAAGCAGAAGGCGTACATCACGGCCATGAAGTCGGACCTGAAGAACATGGTTTCAGCCGCAGAAGCTTCATTCTCTGATTTCAACTCCTACGCGCAGTACACGGCGCCGACGGGTTCGTCAGGCGTGACGCTGACGTTTACGGGTGGAGCCGCTGGTTGGTCCGCCACCGCGACGCACTCGAACGTTCCAGGCATGACGTGCGCCATCGGCGTCGGCACGGGCCCGATCCCGAGCGGCCCGAACGGACCGGCCGCAGAAGGCGAGCCAGTTTGTAACTAAGGTTTACGCCGGTCTGAACGACTGGCATAAACAACAGGCAGCGACGGCCCTCTGATGGGGCCGGGTGTCAGGGGGTCGGGCGAAAGCCTGGCCCCCTGATGCGTTTTGACAGCGTCGACAGTCCATCTGATAGCGACGGCCACGAACACCCTCCCGCAACACGTCGCGCTTGCAATCCCCCGAACCGGCACACATCGTGCGCGCGTGATGGCCCACAAGCTCCCGTCAATCAGTCGCAAACTGCTCATCGCCGTCACCGTCACGAATGCGGTTGCGGCGTTTGGTATTGTCGTGACAATGTCGATTACTGAAGGCCTGCGCGAACCCGCACGCACCATCTCCGTTGTCCTGCTACTCGGCATGGTCGGACTGGTGTGGGCGATGGTGTTGCAGCGCCAGTTTGCGCGACTTGTTGAAGCGCCGTTGGCGGTCAGCATGAATACGGCCGAGGCGATTGCGAAGGGCGATACGTCGCGTCGGTTACCGGATGGAAAGACGCAGGAATTTCACGCGCTCGCGTTGAGCGTGAATCGCATGACCGAGCAGTTGCTCGAAGCTGACCAACAGCGACTGCGCGTTGAAAAATTGGCGACACTGGGCCGACTGGCGGCCGGTATTGCGCATGAAGTTGGTAATCCGCTCGCCGCCGTTTCGACGTACGCGCACATTGTGCGCGCGCGTGCGGAAAAGGTCGCAGATGTCGCCGAACCGCTCGACGCAATTGATCGCGAGGTGGATCGTATCGATCGCATCGTGCGCGGATTGCTTGATTACGCGCGACCGCGTTTGCTCACGCCCAAGCCCGTTGAAGTTGATGCGGTGCTTGGTGATGTGTTGGGGTTATTGACCGATCAGGGCGTTACGCGACGGGTCAAAATCGAGCGCGAGTTGGGTGCGGAAGATGGACTGGTGTATGCAGAGCGGCACGATCTGGAGCAGCTGTTTGTGAATCTCGTGCTGAATGCCGTTGATGCGATGAAGGGCGAAGGCAAGCTGGCGATTCGTTCGCGCACGACGAGTGTCAACAGCGCGGTTGAGGCAGCGCAACGTCGTACCGACGCGCCAACGGAGCGTTTTCCGCATCAACCCAACGGGCGTGCAGCAGCGTGGATTGCGCGCGCAGACCGTCCCGAAGCTGTGTTGCAGGTTGTGATCGCCGACTCCGGCCCCGGTGTTCCGGCAGAGGATGCGGAGCGCATTTTTGAACCGTTTTTCTCGACCAAACAGATTGGGCAGGGAACGGGACTTGGGCTCGCAATTGTGGCGCGTATTGCAGAAAATCTTGGCGGAACAGTGTGGGTGCAACGTGCACGCGAAGGCGGGGCGGCGTTTGTGTTGCTGTTCCCTCTGCACAACAGTACCAGCACGCACGCGCGCAAAAACGCCGAACGTCTCACGGAAAATTCCGCTTCGAAGGATATCGCTTAAGCGTGCAATAAGATGGTGACGTGACGGCGGCGCGGTGAGCGCACTGTTACGCCATGCCAAATCAATCACGAAACTCGCGCGACGGACGTGCTCTGGTAGAGTGCATCGTCGCGATATTTTTGCTCTCCGTTACAGCGTTGTCGATGGCGGCGACCGTTCGCGGAACGCTCGCACTCGCGGATGATGCAGCGCTTGTCACGCGCGCGCAGTCACTGGCGACAACACGGGTTGAGGATGCGCTTACAGTTTCGTGTGCGACCGGCGCGTCGGGCACCGATCATGCGCCACGCATCGACGCATTGTGGGTGCAAAGTGGAAGTCCCCGCAGCTCGCAGTTGCATCTTGATCTCACGCTGCAACGTTCGCCGATTGCGTTTGCGGGCAGTGCGTCGATGTTGTTTGGAATTGAAGCGGGCGGGGTATGTCCGTGAACGCCTCCGACGCTCAAGCATCAACTCGGCCCAGACGTAGTTCGGTCTCGTTCTTAAACCGACACATACGTCGCGGTGCAACACTGGTTGAACTGATCGTCGCGCTGCCGATTGCAGCCGTCGTTGGTCTCGTCGCGATGTCGCTGCTGCTCGATACCAACAAACTCGCGCGCCGGTTGAATTCCACCACGGAAATCGCGCGCGAACTCCGACAAGCCGCCGCCGTGTTAGCCTCGGAAATTCGACCACTATCCGCGACGGACATTGTCGCGTGGACCGACACGTCGCTCGATATGCAAGCGCTCGCGGGCAGCGGCGTTGCTTGTGCGGCACCCGCATCCAACATCATTGACATGTTGCCACTCAATGGAACGGATGCGCTCCGAACATCGTGGTTTGCAACACCGCAAGCCGGTGATCGCGTGTACACCGTTGGAACCGACAGCGCGATGGTGCCCGTTGATGGCAACTGGCAATCAAGCGTGCTGAGTGCGTCGTCATCAGCGGCGGCGTCAAACTGTGTTGGTCAACCATTGCTCACGATGAGCAGCACGCCTGGCACCGTTGTTCGTCTCACGCTCGCAAGTGCGATACCGATGAAACCGTCTGTGGGTTCATCCGTTCGCATCATGCGACGCACGCGATACTCGCTATACAAAGCGAGTGACGGATTATGGTACCTCGGCCGAAAGACCTTCAATGGATTGGTGTGGACGACCATTCAACCCGTGTCCGGTCCGTTCGACAAACCGGTGCTGAAGGGGTTGTTGATTCAGGTGCGCGACAGCGCGAGTAACGTGCTTCCGCCCGGATCACTTACATCCCCGCGTAGCATTGCGCTTACGCTGCACGGCTCGTCGCCGTGGTTGCGCGCGCCAGGCAAACCCGGCGCCATTGATTCGGTGTTGATGCACGTGACGCTACGCGGACAAATGACGGTGAGCGTCCCATGAATCGCAAAGCGTTCGTGCTGCCGGTTGTGCTTATCACCACAATTCTGGTTGCAGTATTGGCGGCGAGTTTGCAAGCAGCGGTTTGGCGCGCGACACGACACGCGCGCCTGGGCTTCGCCGGTGAACGCGCGCTGCACGCGGGTGATGCGGCCATCAGCGCTCAACTGACCGCCTGGGACGCGCGTGCGTTTGCCGGAATGCCGGTTGGCACGCGCATCACTACGTCGCCGACGTTGCCCAATGGTTTGTCCGCATCAGTAACGCTTGCGCGCACGTCATTTGACGGCGCACTTATCGAAGCCACGGGAACCAGCACACAAAACGGCGTCCCACTCAACACGCAGCGACGTGTCACGCGCGTCCTTGCGCTCCGAAATCCGCCGCTCGATCTCGCGAGTCCACTCACATTGTTGGGCAGCGCGAGCTTCGCCGCGCCGAACGCCGTCAGCAGCCTCGACGAAACGCCTGTTGGTTGGAACACAGAGTGCGCGGGCAGTGACAGTATCGACGCGCCAAACATAAACATCACCGACACCACGGCGCGCCGAGTGCGGTTTGACGGCGCGTGGAATCAATGGGTGGCGCGGGCGTCACGTTCGGAATTCGCATCGAGTGTCACAGCAGTGGCACCCATTGTTACAGGAGCACTGTGTGGGCCCGGCGCCGGTGATCCGCTGCGTGGTTTCGCCAGCATTGCTCCATGTACAAACGAATGGGGCGCTCGCGCAGAGTTGAATGCAACGCCACTGCTGCTCTCGAATGCGAGCCGTCATCAAGGTGTTTTGATGATCGATGGTGACTTGAATCTTACAGGTGATCTCGAAGTGCGCGGCTTGCTGATGGTGCGCGGAGCAATTGACGCCTCTGTAGGGCGCCTCACCGTGATTGGTGCAGCGCTGGTGCGTGACGATATGGGCCACGGAAGTCGCTTCGGAATTGCAACACGCGTCCGATACTCGCGATGTGCCCTGCGACGAGCCTTGTCGGCCACAGGTGCACCAGCCGCCATCACAACGCGCGGCTGGCTGGAACGCTTCTGAGTTGGTCCGAACGCCTCGCGATGGCGTTTCACCCCCACAGCCCGCGCCGAAACTGTCACAGCTTTGGCAATAAACGGGGGGGACCCCCCTCTGAAGCGCGTTACCTTCCTCGCGGCTGGTCGTATCGAGGGAGAATCGTCCGATTCGGATAGGTCAAAGTGTCCGCGTTTCAGTTTTCGCGAAAACTGACACTCGACATGCATGACCACCAACGCACAACCCTCTGCGCCATGTCGCTTTTCGGCCGCAAAAAAACAACCATCGGTCTCGATATCGGGTCCGGCTTGGTGAAGGCAGTTGTCATCGATCACTCCGGCGCAACTCCCGAGCTGGTGAAAGTCGTGATTACGCCCCTCAATGATACCGCCATCGTTGAAGGCGAAGT
>JBDTTO010000301.1:0-4959 GCA_039930585.1 Gemmatimonadaceae bacterium | reverse complement strand
TAACATTTGCGTAGAACTCGGGAAAGAGTTGCGCGGTTGGATTTTGCCTGCGCGCGGCCGCGAGTTTCTGCGAGACTGATTCTGCGCCGCCAAGTCCGTCAATTTCGCTTAAAGTTTTCGCGACGTCGGCGTTCATCGGTTTGCCGTTTGTCGTTGGCAATAGTTCGGGTTTAGCCAATAGCACCGCGGCGAACCAGTTCGCTATTGAATCAGCGAACGCGGGATGTTTGTTGAAAACCAATGCGGCGTGTCCGCCGTCCGGATATTCGATGATGCGACTCTGTTTGTTGGTTGAAAGCGCCGCCAGCCAACCCATGATCTCCACAAAGTTTGCATATTTGTCATCGGCGGCAGCGCCAACAAAAATCGGCGGGGCATCCGGCGCGCCAACGTAGACTCGACCCGCATGTGCGACTCCGCCGGCCAGAAATGCCAGCGCCTTGATGTTCTTCTTTCGCGTCGCGAGTTGCGCGGCATTGTCCGCTCCGCAACTGCCACCACCAAGGCCGATTTTCGTCGCATCTACATTGGGTTGCGCAAGCAGGAATGCGTACGCTGAATCAATATCCGCAGGCCACACATCCGTTTGCACCCGCGTCATTTCCGAGGGCGTGAGTTTTGCGAACGACGCGCCGCCGCTCTCGCCGAAGCCGCGATAATCAACGGACAGAGCGGTGATGCCCGCGTTCATGAGTTTTACGCCAAGTGAGTCCCAGACTTTGCGCTGCTCATCGCATTGATGCAGGAGCAACACTGCGGGACCGGGTTTCGCCGCGGCAAACAATGTCGCTTTGAGCACGACGCTGTCGGATGTCTTGATGTCGACGACGCGGAATGTCGCTGCTTTCTCCGCACATGCGGAGCTCAATATCGCTGCAGCGAGTGTCGCCGCCGAAACGACGCGGGAGACCTGGCGATTGGTCATCTTATCGCCGACCGGCCATTCGATCGAGAAACGTCTTGATGCGCGCACGTTCGTCCTCTGTCATGCGCGGCGCAGTTCTCACGAGCAGTTTGTCGAAACTCTGCACTTCGATTGCAGCTTCTGGATGCCCGGTGTTCGAGCTATCTGGCATCGAGTTGGAGTCACCCAAACGTTTACCGTTACCGTCGACCATAAAGAAGTACGGAATACCGGTACTGCCTTCGAGCTCGCCACCCATTTCCTTGGCGAGTTGCAGCCCGCCTTTTGTGTTAAGCGAATCCATCGGCGGCATTTCGAGCACTGTGAGGCCGACGATCACGAAATGTTTCTGCATGATGGCGCCAACGCCTGTAGTGTCATACAGAAACCGGTCGAATGCGTGACACGGGCCGCACCACGACGCGCTGAACTTGACGAGCACGCCTTTGTTTGCCGCATGCGCCTTTGCGACGGCATCGCGCAGTTGGACGTGGGCCTCGACGTGCGTGATTGGAGCCTTTGGTTTGACTTGCGCCAGGGCATCGGTCGCAACAAACGCCGACAGCGAGGCATACAGTGCAATGACGGAAAGAGCAGTGATTCGACGCATTTGATTATCTCGTGACTGGCCAGATGGTGAGACTTGGTAACGCCTTGCGCACAACTTTTCCGCCCATGGCCTTGAGCGAATCATTCATTTCCAAAAGCTGCGCACGAGTTAACTCTAGTACGTGTTCTTTGGGCTGGTCAACAGTGCCAACGGTATAGTCCTTGAACGGTTCACTGGATTGTTCAACATGCGTGCCCAGAAAGTGAACTACCGGATGCATCGCTGAAAAATCAACCAGACGCTGAATGCTGTTGGTGAATGCGACACCGTCACGCACATATAGCCGACCTGGATAAAACGTGTCGCCCGTTAACATCACATGCGTTTGTCGGTCGTAAATTGCGATGCTTGACGCTTCGTGACCGGGAATTGGCAGGATATCCAGCATGCGTCCGCCCAAATCATACGTCGCGGCGTCGGCAGGCCAGTTTGCAATCCCGTAGAACGCGCGAACCGACGCGGTGTCCTTTTTGACAAGCGTGACGTCCGCGCGACCGGCAAACTGCGCATCGCCCGCCACGTGATCACCGTGTCCGTGTGTGTGCGCGACGATCAATGGAATTGATGCGCGCTTGTTTCGCGCCAACCACGTCTTGATTACACCATCCACCGCGGCCGGAACGTTTACCTTGCCGGCACCGGTATCAAAAAGAATCGCCTTGTCTTTTCCGAACAGCAGATACAAAAACGGCTTCTCGTAATTGGTGTACGCGGCCTGACGCAAAATGTAGAAGTCATCGTTGTAGGCATGCACCTGAAACTCAGCACGTCCCGTTCCGTCGGCACCACCAGCGTACCACGATGCGGGAAGCGTTCCGGGAACCGCGTGAGCGTTTTGCGTCATGAGCGTGGTGCTGGTTGAAGATTTCGCGTGCGAACAGCTGGATGCGAACACACATGAGATCATTACACCAAACCCAATGAATATCCGCCTGACATGGTGTAGTTGAACGATGTTCGCGGCTTTCCAGTCTTCGGGATCTCTCCTACGCATTCGCAAGGACCGCTGAAGCAATACTCCGCAGCTCTGGCAACACGCGCCCCAATGCGACCGGCGCTGATTCCGGATTACCCAGCGAGAAATACAAATCGCGATACATCGCAAACAGTTTCTCGCACGTTGCCACCGCGTTTGGTTGCGGTTCTACCACACGAAACGGCACACACAACGCGCGTTGCGCATCTTCGAGCGTTGCAAACGTACCGGCTGCCAGGAATGCGAACAGCGCCGACCCAAGACTTGTGATCGAACGCTCCGGCACCAACACGGGCATGTTCAACACACTCGCGTACACCAGATTCAACTCGGCACTTTCCTGCGGAATGCCACCGCCATGAATGACTCGATGAATGGCGACACCATGTTCGCGCATACGTTCGAGAATGATGCGCGTATGAAAGGCAGTCCCTTCAATCGCGGCGAACAGTTCGTCCTGCGCGGTATGCGAGAGATTCCACCCAAGCGTAACGCCGCCAAGATTGGGATTCACGAGCACCGTGCGATCACCGTTGTCCCACGACAGTCGCAGCAATCCCGTTTGACCGGAACGATATCCGTCCAAACCCTGTGCGAGCGCCTTGACCGACGTTCCAGCACGAGCAGCGATGGCTTCGAAGATTGATCCAACTGCAGACAGTCCAGCTTCGACGCCTACGTAGTCGGGATGCACCGAGCCCGGAACAACACCGCACACGCCCGGAACGTTTTCCGCTTGCTTCGAGATCGCGATGATACACGTGCTGGTACCAATCACGTTAACAACATCGCCTTCGGTTACGCCCGCACCCATCGCATCCCAGTGCGCATCAAATGCGCCAACGGGAATTGGAATGCCCGCCTTCAAACCAAGTCGATCGGCCCACACAGGCGACAACGTTCCGGCAATCGTTCCTGATGTGCGATACTCACCATTCAGTTTGTTGCGAACACCCGCGAGCAACGGATCAACCGCGACGAAAAATTCCTCCGACGGAAATCCACCCAGCTCGGCGTTCCACAACCACTTGTGCCCCATCGCGCAAATGCTGCGTGATGCCGTTGATGCATCGGTTACACCACACAACACCGCGGCCACCATGTCGCAGTGTTCAAATGCTGTAACAAACTGATCGCGCTTATCGGGGTTATGCCGCAACCAGTGCAGCAGTTTTGCAAAGCCCCACTCCGACGAGTACACACCACCACACTTGTCGATGGCCGGCACGCCCATCTCATGCGCGACATGCGTGATACGCGCGGCTTCGTCTTTGGCTCGGTGATCGCACCACAAGTAGTAGTCGTCCAACGGAATCATGTCCCGACCGACAGGAATTACCGATGATCCCGTCGTATCAAGCGCGATGGACAACACGTCGTTACCACTGACGCCCGCGTTCGCAACTGCTGCGCGCGTCGCGAGCGCCAACGCGCTCATGTGATCGTCGTGTGACTGCGTGGCCCAATCCGGATCTGAGCGATTGCGCTTGAGCGGAAACTCACTCACGCCAAATCCAATGACACCACGCGCACTGTCTACGATGGATACGCGGACACTGAGCGTTCCGAAATCAACGCCGGCAACGATGGCCACTAGCGCACCATTCGCGCGAAAAAGCGCACGCGCACGCTAGCCATGACGCAGAACATCCCAGCCGAGGTAACGTGTGGTCGCTTCGTGCACCGCGTCGGCCACATGTGAGAACGTTCCGGCAACGTGATGTTCAAATCCGTTTCGGCAAATGAATTTCAGTAATTGCTGCAGCTGGGAAATTTCGACTACACCCGCGCCACCAAACGTCGTTAACGGATCCTTCGTGAACGCACCTTCGCCAACGTAACCGCGAATCACACCCGTGCGATCATCCGTAGAGAAACGTGCAAAACTCATGTCGCCCGCTTTCACTTTACCGACAACGGTTCCGTACGTGTTCTCGCGTCCAACCGTGCCCGCAATGATGGCCTGATAATCCATCTTCGCATCATCAAAGAACTCGAGCGGCAGGTTGCTGCAGTGGAAACACACGGCCTTATCCGGGTTCTCGCCGTAGTTGTTGTTCCAGTCGAGCAGCGCGCTTGGCGTTTCTGACGCGAGCGTCAACGCCAGCATGCTGATGGTGCCCATGACGTCAACTTCGCACGCGCTGGGTGTGTTCTCGTTGCTCATCATACTCATGACGGTGCAGGGCACGACGCCAAAATATTCTTCCATCGCAGTCCAGCACTGCACGGCGCTCACGGTGACGTCAACTTCCTTCATCCAGCGATCAATCACGAGGCCAAGCTTGGCCATCTTGAACATCGCACTATCCGGAATTCCGTCCGTACTCACATACGCACGCATCTCGGCAATTTTGGCCACGACGTCAACGTCTTCATCCTTGAGGCGTTCGATGCGGCCGAGAATTTCCGACAGATCAATTGGCTCAACTGAAATACCGCTGGCCTCAAGAATCTTTTCGCTGAAGC
>JBDTTO010000300.1:0-4972 GCA_039930585.1 Gemmatimonadaceae bacterium | reverse complement strand
GCGCGGCCTTGGAATAACTTTTTTCTGATTTGCGGAAGCGCGCGGCATCCTGAGTGACGCGTGCTGGAGCGACTGGCGCGCTCGCATCATCCGTGGCTGGCAAAGCTTCGTTGCTCAGCGCATCTGAGAGCGCTTGAATCTCAGCTTTTTCTGTTTCTGAGGCAGTATCCAGCGCGTTGTCCGGCGCCGAGTTACCGGACGAGTCGCTGTCATTCCTTGTGGAGTTGACAGGCGCGCCATCAAGACCCGCGTCATTTGACGAATCGGTTTCGGCACCGCCTGGATTAGCTGACACACTGCCAGACGCGTCCTCGTTCGACGGGGCGCTTTTGTCCGAATTGGAATGAGCGGACGCGCTGCCAGACTCCGGAGCATTCGGCAAGTCTCTCCGGTCATGGTTGTCTGGATGGTCAATCATCTTTCACCACCCAGAGTCCGAACCGGCCGGCGCAACCAGCGCGCAGCCTCGGCGGAGCCCATCAGCCAAGCGACGACAAGATATGACAGCGAAAATATGCCAAGTGTTGGCGGAGCGACGACGTAGGGAACGTAATCGCGCAGCAAATAGCGAACAGGCGCAGCAATCAGCGCGGCGGCCAGCGTAGCCCAAACAATTCGACGCGTTCCTCGCCACATGTGAGGAGTGTAAAGCGCGCCAAGCCTCTTGTGCAGCCCACGAATTTGTACGCTGAGATTTACATAGGATCCGAGGGCTGTTCCGAGTGCAATTCCAGCGGCACCATATATCGAATGACGAAGCGGCCATGCGAACGCAATCGAAACCACCGCGGAGACGACCAGACTGCTAAGTGATGCGCGCAGTGGCGTTTTGTAATCCTTGAGCGCGTAGTGCGCAGATGCCAGCAACTTCACTGAACCAAAGCTCACAAGTCCCACAGCAAACGCGGCGAGGACTGCGTGCACGACCTGCTGCTCCGCCGCGCCGAATTTCCCCGAACGGTAAAGCAAACCAACAATCATGTCCCCGAATGCGATGCAGGCAATCGTGCTCGGAACAATGTAGAACAAGATCCGTTGCCATCCGCCGCGCAGCCGTTCGAGTAGCGCACTGTACATCGCCGAATTTCCGCTTGCAGGAGCAGATGGACTATCGAAGTTCGCACTGTCGCGCGAAAACTCAGGAAGCGACGACGCGGCAACGCTAATTCCAAAGATCGCAACAGGCAGCAACACAATAGTGTTTGCGTTGTTCAAGCTCGATATCGCACCGTCCGGCAGGTAGTTAGCAATCTGCAGATCGATCAGCGACGAGAGTTGTACAACACCAAGCGCTGTAACAACGGGCCCAATGTTCCTGAGTGTATCAGTCACACCGTTCAGAGCACGATTCATGGTAATGCGAAACGGCCGCACGAGGCGCAGGACTTCCGGAAGCTGTACGGCAACCTGCAGCAACGACCCAGCCAACGTCGCCCACGCGAGCCAGTGCGCAAGTTGCGTCATTGACGCGGCCCGTGAACCCCACGCACCAAGCAGAACGATCTGCGCAATATTCCACATTGCGGCGCTGGCGTATGACCAGAAAAAGCGACGATGAGAATTTTGCACTCCGAGACACCAGCCGCTCAGTACCATCAGCGCTGTCATCGGAAACAAGATTTGCGTGAGCTGAATCGTTAGTTCACGTTTCTCGCCGGAAAACCCTGGAGTGAGAACTGATGTTAGCAATGGCGCGGCCGCAATGCCTACAATCGTCAACACCGACACCGACGCCATCAGCAGCCCCAGTATCGCTCCCGCCATAGCGTTTGCGCCGCGCTTGTCGCCCTTTGCAAGCAACCGGCTGTACACCGGCACGAACGAAGCGGACAGAGAGCCTTCGCCCAACAAACTACGCATGATGTTTGGAATCTTGCTGGCCGCACCAAATGCGTCAGACTCCATCCCGAGTCCGAAAAAGTGCGTGAACAAAAATCCACGTACGAGTCCGGAAATGCGACTGAGGAAGATTCCCACGCCAACAACGGTCGCCGCACGTCCGCCCCGATCTCGATTTACCAATTCAGGGGCTACCGCCGCGTCGACGCGACCAACTCCGTCCTTAATCACCGTGCTGCCGCGGCTTCCCCCGTCACAAGCGCCGCCGCATGCACACGCGCACTGTCACGCATCGCGAGCAACAATTCCGGTCCATACCGCGCCAGCGCCGGCAACAAACTCAGCACGCGCTCCGGTGATTTTCCCAACGGTTTGACAGCTGCGCGCGCAACCGCAATGTCGCGCATAAGCGCATCCTCGCGACGCTTGACGCCCGCAACCAAACGACGTTCAAGTCGTTCAAGCTTGTGTGCGATGTCACGTCCAGTGCCTTCAACAACGGACGATGCTACAATATCGTCCGCATCCTTGACAGCATTCTTGAGTGCGCGCATTTGCGCTTCAGTCGCAACACGCACGCGTTCGAATGCATCGGCAACGCCTTCGTCCATCGCACTCTTTGCCAAACGCGTTTCAACTGCGTGCGGATCGTCAAACTCCGCTTCGGTCACGCCAAGTCGCTGCAACACGCGCGCGTGCTGGGGCTCGAGAATACTTCCCGACCAACGCGGCACCGCCAAGGGCGCGTCCGCACCCAGCACATCTGCAATCGGTTTGATCTGCGCGAAATACGCAAATTCACCCGGGCCTGCGAGATATGCGACGGTCGGCAACAGCGAACGCTCGACGATCGGACGCAGTAAAACATTCGGACCCAGTGTACCAACTTCCGCTTCGCGCACGGTGCGCGCAGCTGCCGTCACGGGCACACGTTCGCGCGTGTTACCGCGCTCATCGCGCGACGTGCGAAACACAAGGCTCAGGCCCTCGACCTCATCCACCTGCGGTTCGAATCCAGCTGCGCGAATCTCGTCGCGGCGCACTCTCAACGATTCTGAAATTGCCGCCGAGTTGGACAAGGCGCGCCGCAGCATCGGATCTGCCGCTGCGCGTAACGCCGGATGAGCGGCATCAAGTACGGCAATTCCCAGCGGCTCAAGAATTCCGCGCAACAGATGCACGTACGAGGCACCAATTGTAGCATGTGCGACGTACGCAGACTGCGCGAGTTCCAGAATTTCCGAATGCGCAGCCGATCCCGATGCCGCAATCAAACCCGCCAACGCCACCTGCATGTTGCCCAACGGTACTTCAGCCAATGCAATCGCTTCCGTCGGCGGCCCATCCAGCGTCAACTGATCAAGGCCATTATTACTCACGACATACGTTGTCGCTGATTCTTTCCAGTCCGCATCATCACTTGCAGCCCAGAACACCGGCGCAACCGGAATTCCAAGTTGCGCTTCGAGTTCGTCGGCAAGTGCAAGTGCGGCGATCGCTTTGCTCCACGTGTAAGCAGGACCACCGAATAACCCAGGTTGTTGTCCCGTGGTCACAACGACACCGCTCGCGGCTGCGCGCGCCAATCGTGCGGCTGCTTCGCCCGTAGCATTGAACGCTGGCGATAGCGCAGTCAACCAATCATGTCCGGCGTGACGTTGCCGCACATCCTGCGCAACGTTTTTCCAATCATTCACACTCGCGGGACGCGGAACTGTCCAGTCGCCGGGTGTCGTCGCGGATTGCAGTGCGCGCGAAAGTGCGCCGCCACCAAGCTCCAGCGTGCGCACCGCCGGCATCGGCGTAAGGGTCGTTACTTCGGACATCGCCTGAAGTCGCTCACTTGTGGTACGGTTCCCCGCGGTTGATTGACCCTGCACGGTACAACTGTTCTGCCAATACCAGCCGCGCGAGTTCGTGCGGCAACGTCCACGGAGCGAGCGACAAACGTCTTTTCGCTCGGTGACGCAGCGAATCTCCAAGCCCGTATGCCCCGCCCACAAACAGCGCGACGTTTTGCGCACGATCACGCATGCTGCCAAGCCACGCGGCGAACGCTTCCGACGTCATAACGTCACCGCCGGGATCGCACACAACCATATACGCATCGGAGGGTGCTCGTTCCATCAGACGCGCAGCTTCACGTTCCTTGACCTGCTCGGGTGTTACTGCGCGCGCTGACTCTTCCTTCACTTCGATAACTTCAAGATCCCAGTAACGCGCCGCGCGCGTCTCGTACTCATGAATCGCCTCGGCCAGTGCAGACTGCTTTGGTTTTCCAACACAGAGTAACGAAACGCGCACGGAAATTCAGTTAGGCGTAAATGCCGCGCAAACGATGCACAGTGGCAACTCGATTGATCGACAACATGTAAGCCGCAGTACGCATGTTCACGCGATGCTGCTTGGACAACGTGAGCACTTCCTGAAAGCTGCGCGTCATGATGTCTGTCAGGCGCGAATTCACTTCCGCCTCAGACCAGAAATAGCCCATGCGATCCTGCACCCACTCGAAGTACGACACAGTCACGCCGCCCGCATTGGCCAGGATGTCGGGAATAACAAAGATTCCCTTTTCATCCAGAATTGGATCGGCCGCTGCAGTGGTCGGACCGTTTGCGCCTTCGGAAATAAGCTTCGCACGAATGTTCGGTGCATTCTTCGTCGTGATGACGTTTTCAAGCGCCGCGGGAACGAGAATGTCCACGTCCATCGTGAGCAGTTCGTCAGTCGTGATTTCGGTCGCGTCCTTGAAACCGGCCAGCGTTCGGTTCGCCTTGACATGCGCCAACGCCTTGTTGACATCGATGCCCTTGGCATTGTGAAACGAGGCGTCACGATCACCAATCGCGACAATCTTGCAACCCTCTGCCGCGAGCAGCTGTGCAGTAATCGAGCCAACGTTTCCGAAACCCTGCACTGCGACTGTTGCGCCCTTCATCGGAATGCCGAGGTGCGCCATCGCTTCTTTCGTAACCAGCATGACGCCGCGTCCCGTTGCCTCGCGACGACCAAGTGACCCGCCCATTTCAACAGGCTTGCCTGTTACAACGGCGTTTTCCGTGCGGCCTACGTGCATGGAATACGTATCCATCACCCACGCCATGACGCGTTCGTTGGTGTTCACATCAGG
>JBDTTO010000299.1:0-4973 GCA_039930585.1 Gemmatimonadaceae bacterium | reverse complement strand
GGCACTCAGGACAACCCAACACGCCTTCAACTACGTAGCGATTTTCTATTTTATCAGCGGCCGCCACCAGTACGCCAGGCGCGTGATTGTTTGGACACCGCAGCAATTCCACCAGCTCGAGATGCACCGTTTCGAACCCTACGAACGCGAAAGACGCAGTTCGTCCACATTCAACTCGGCCGGCGCTTTCACCACCCAATGAATTGCGGACGCTACGGCACTGGCCGATAACATGTTTGCGCGAGCGGGAAATCCTTCACGGTTGTCCGGATCGATCGCGTCCCAAATATTTGTGTCAGTGGGGCCCGGCGAGATCAGCGAAGCGCGGACACCACTGCCCTGCAACTCCTGTCGCAACACTTCGTGCATCGCACGCTGCGCATGTTTGCTGGCCGCGTACGCACCGTTTTCCGGAAAAATTGAGCGATCCGCAATCGATCCAATGGTCACAATGTGCCCACTGGCACGCTCCTTCATGCGTGGCAGACACGCACGCACGAATCGGAATGGGGCGACCACGTTCGTTGATAACGTCGTCTCGAGCTCTGCGGCGCTCATCGTGTGTAACGCCGACAATGGGAAAACGCCGGCGTTGTTGATCAGCATATCCGGCGCGCCGTCAGTCGCGTGCGCAATTTGAGTTACCGCGCGTTCAACAGCGTTTGCATCCGTGATATCACACACTACAGGCTGAGCAAGATCACTTAAACTTCGTGCGGCCTCACGCAGATCAGTCTCGTTACGCGCCAACATGAACACACGCACGCCGTCGCGCACGAGCAGCTCTGCAATCGAGCGACCGATTCCGCGCGACGCACCAGTGACCACGGCGGTGTGCATTGTCTTCAGCCGCGGTTGGACGAACCGTAGGCAAGCTGCAGGAACTCGCTACGAGTTTTGGCGTCATCGCGAAATGCGCCGCGCAGCGATGACGTGATCGTGCGCGAGCCCTGTTTCTCAACGCCACGCATCATCATGCATAAATGCACGGCTTCAATAACGACGCCGACACCCTTTGGTTGGAGTACTTCGTCAAGCGCATTGGCAATCTGTTCACCAAGGCGCTCTTGCACTTGCAGCCGGCGCGCGAACACTTCAACCACACGTGGCACTTTGGAGAGTCCGACAATCTTGCCATTCGGGATGTACGCAATGTGCGCTTTTCCGAAGAATGGCAACATGTGATGCTCACACATCGAATACAGTTCGATGTCGCGCACCATTACCATGTTCTCGTGCTTCTCTTCAAAGAGTGCGTCTCCGACCACACCTCGCGCCGTCAGACTGTAACCGCGCGTCAGCCACGCCATCGACTTGGCTACGCGCTCAGGCGTCTTGATTAACCCTTCGCGCTGCGGATCCTCGCCGATCAATTGCAATTGCTGCCGAACGGCCAGCTGATACGCCGTGAGCGTATCTGCACACTCGCCGGGATTCGTGACCGCGTTGGACATGGGCGCGCGCACGCCCAGGGACTCATGAGGCATGCGTCACTCCCCCTCGTATTCAACGTAGTTGTTGTCCGTCTCAATCAGCTTGAGGCGCACGAGCTTGCCAGGTTTCACAACGGGCTCCAGCAGCTTCCACATGCCGACAATAATGTTCTCGGACGTTGGATTAATGCCGGCCATGTACGGCACGTCGTGATTGAAATGATGGTGATCCGTTTGATCGACGACATGTTTCTCAACGATGTCGCGGAGCACGCCCAGGTCGATCACGTAACCGGTGGATTCGTCAATCGGTCCGCGCACGGAAACATCGAGCGTGTAGTTGTGCCCATGCCCGTACGGATTGTTGCACTTGCCGTACAGGCTGACATTCTCTTCGGGGGAGAACGCCGGATTATGCACGCGATGAGCCGCGTTAAAGCGCAGGCGACGCGTTACTGTTACGATGGCCATGATTTCCTCGGTGTCGACTATCTACCTTCTAGATAGCACAAAGGCCCCGCCGAAGCGGAGCCCTTGTGAAAAAACGGGAACGAAGAGGTGATCTTGAAGCCCAAGTGAAAGGAATAGAACCCTCACCGTACTTTCGTCTTCCCCGCACTGGGGCATGACGTCTATGCAGCTTGTCGAGCCCTCTCTATGGACTTATCGGCTCAAGAAGTAAATCTCTTCGTCCCGAACGCTGAAAGTATCTTACACCGGCCGTCAAGCGCGGCGCAATCAGGATATACCTGTGGATCTTTTGATGGTTGGCGCTGTCGCGTTACTGGTTGGTTGGCTCGCTCTCGTACTCACGACCGACGCACCGGGATGGGTGCACCTTATGCTGACCGCGGGAATGTTCCTGCTGATCTGGCGCATTGTCGCACGCGGCACACCATCAGGTCCTGCGTCCGCCAGTTCGACGCCGGGAAATTCAGAAGGCAACAAACGCAAGTAAAAAATCGCGACGCGCTTTCTCAGATTTCCCAGTTGGACAATACCAGTCCTTCGCTTGGCGTGCGTTCGGTCCAACCATGCACGCTCATGCGCAAATCGGTCCAGCGCACGCGCGCACCCATCTGGATCAGCGCACGATAAACATCCGTGTACACACCTTGCACGCGATACGCGACGCGACGGGCACCGCTGCGCCTTGCATGTTCGCTGGTGTGACGCACCATCGTTGGCAAATCTGCGCGATGCGCCAACACCATTTTCAGTACGCGCAGTTCATCACGCACGCGCCCTTCCACCAGTGGTGCTGAGTGACAAAGTGCGAATCCAACGGGTGCGTTTGTCGGACCAATAATGAGCGTCTCTCCCAACGTGAGACGCTCCGTCAATTCGAGTTCGCGCGTGAAGTTATAGCCCGGAGCCACGCGGTCGGTGAGCAAACGACAACCTTCCAGCGCGTCTTCCTGTTCAAGCGTGGACAAGCGCGACAGTAACACCGGTGAACAGTCTTCGGCGCGCACATCCAGCATCAGTGTGATGGTCAGCGGGCCGGGCACAAAGCCAAGTCCGGAATAGAAACCGATGTTGTCCATCGTGCGCGGCATGGTTTCCAATCCGATAACCTGCACACCGTGACGTTCAAGCCAACGTTGGCCGGCCTCGACAATTGTTTTGCCAAGTCCCGCGCCCTGGTATTCTGATCGTACGCACAGCGGACCCATCCAACCTTCGGCGCCCGAGTGGTGCACCATGTTGAACGCCACGATGCGATCACGATCATCGCGCCAGCAGAGCGCGCCATCACCGGCGTCTTCGATCGCGTAACGCCAGATTGCCGGATTGAGCGGCGGCACACGCACTCCCGTCATGCCGTCGCGGCGATAGCGGTCAGTGAAGGCCTCTGCAAAGACATCGTTCAACGCGGCGATATCTTCGACGGTTGCGACGAATGGGCCTCGCGCCGCGCGCGCGCTCCGCCAGTTCTTGGGAGTGGCCGTCATGACGCCACACGAAGAAAGTTTTGGCCCAGGTCATTCAAATCGTCTTCATCCTCGTTGCCAGGGCCTCCAACCGTGACCGTTGCTGCGCCGGAATCCGCGTTGTAACGAACCATCAGCACGCGATCCAGTCCTTCGCGCACCTGCTCGATATGCGTGATCACGATGACCTGCTCAAAACGATCCTGCAGGTGTCGCAACAGCTCAATAACGTTGTCCCGGCGCGTTTCGTCCAGTGATCCAAACACCTCATCCAGAATAAGCAACGAAAACGCCTGCCCCGCGCGCTCGGCGATCATCTGGGAGATGGCAAGCCGCAGGACCAGGTTGCACAGATCCTCCTCACCGCCCGAGACCACGAGTTTGGGCAGCTCGTTTTCGAGCACGATCACGTTGTAATCGTCATCAAATTCCAGCGCGCTGTAACGACCGTCCGTGAGCGTGCGAAGGAAGTTTCCGGCGATCTCCGCGAGTTCGGGGCGCAGTTGTGTGTTGAGATCGTTTCGCAGATCGGTGTAAGTACGATCGAGTTCGTCATGCAAACGCTTGTCGGTCTCAAGCACATCCAGTCGTGCGACGAGTCGCGCGAGTTCAGCCTGGCGACTCTCGGCGGATTCCAACTGCGCGATTGCGCGAGCGGCATCGCCTTGTGCGGCCACGGTTTCAAGTTCGGTTGCACGCGACTGCGCGGCCGTGCGTTCATGCTCTTCGCGCACCGCGGTGTAACTCTTTTCATCGAGCTCAATTTCACGCAGTTGCGATGCGAGTTCGAAGTGTCGATTTCGTGATTCTTCGGCTGCCCCGCTCGACTTTGCGTACTCCAGGCGAGTTGGCGCTTCGCGTTCGAGCAAGCCGCTCAGTCGTGCAACCCGGCGTTCCAGTTCTGCCAGGCGTGCAACCTCACCGCGCAGCTCCGTGTGTCGGAATTGATCGTAGCCTGAGGGCAGCTCGGTGAGGAGTCTTCGCGTTTCGGCCAGTCGGCCTGCGGTGTTGGTGCGTTGTTCGTGCAGCGTGGCCAACTCAGTAACAGCGTTTTGAATCTTGATCAGTCGTCGTTCGGTGGCCGCCGTTTCCTGTTGCGACGTGCGACGACGCTCTTCGAGCGTTTCAATTGATTCCGGAAGTTTGCTGAGCTGGTCGAGTCGCTGCTTGTAGTAATTGCCGTCAACCTTCGCCGTTTCGAGTTGATCGGAGAGGTGATCGAGCACCGACTGATAGTTTTTTCCCAAAGGGCGGCCGCACGTTGGACACGGCGTTTCCTCGCCCAGCCCTTTCATCGTGCGGTGCTGCTGTTCGAGTTCGGCGTATTGCGCGCGCAACGCCTCCAATCGTGTTTCAGCTTCCTGCTTGTCGCGCACCCACGACGTGCGTTCGGTTTCGACTTCGTGTTCGGTTTGCGCAAGATTGTTGCGCAGCGTGGCCAGATGCGCCGACGATTCGCGTTCAAGTTGCGGCGCCGTTTCCAGCTGCGTTCCGCGCTCCGCTCCTAACTATTCCGCGAATGGGGTCGCTGCCGTGAACCCCGGGTAGACCGTGTGCGGACACAGCACGTGCTCCGGCGTGCGTTCCTCATTCTTATCGAGTGAGC
>JBDTTO010000298.1:0-4976 GCA_039930585.1 Gemmatimonadaceae bacterium | reverse complement strand
GCCGTACCGGCTTGATCTACCGCCGACGTTGCGGTGGGTTGAAGTCGATTACCCGCACGTTATCGAATTCAAGGGTCGCGAGCTGGCCAATGAAAAACCGCGTTGCCAGTTGGAGCGCGTAAAAATTGATCTGGCCGACCGAACGTTGCGTCAGGAATTTCTCAAGTCGCTCAATGATTCAGCGAAACGCATTCTCGTGATCACCGAAGGTGTAGTGCCATATCTCACCGTTGATCAGGCGGCCACACTTGCCGACGATCTCAACGCAACGCCGCACATTGAGAATTGGGTGGTTGACTACTTCTCGACCGAAGCGATGAAGATGCTGAGCAAATCCGCGATGCAGGAGCGATTGGGTAACGCGCCGTTTCAATTTTTTCCGGCCGATTGGTTTGCGTTTTTCAAGAGTCACGGCTGGAAGCAAAAGCAGATGCGGTATCTTGCGGAAGAAGGCCTCAAGACAGGGCGCACGATGCCGTTGCCCTGGATCTATCGCATGATCATGCGCTTCTTCGTATCCGGTGCGCGCAAGCAAGCGGGAACGCGCTGGTCCGGCTACGCGTTAATGGAACGCACGTAACGCAACACCCGTGATGTAACGTGCACTCAGCGAAGCGTTGCGCTGCCCTTGGTTGCAATTTGCGCAATGAGCACCATCAAGCGCACGCCTTCGTCAAGCGCAGCGGGATGCACGGTGAATTCGGCGGAGTGAACACCAACCATGCCGAGTCCGTCTTTTGCGACGCCAATGCCGAAGTACAGTGACGGTACGGCCCGTGTGTAATACGAAAAATCTTCTGAAAACATGCCGCGATACGGCGCGGTATTTATGGCACCAGGCCAGGAGTTTCGCAGCGTTGCAACCGTTTTGTCGAACAGCGCCTGATCATTGGTCGTGACTGGTGATCCGCGACGCAATACAAAGTCTGTCGTTACTCGCAAGCCGGGCGCCGAACCCCGAAGGTATTCGGTGATGATCGCTTTGATTGACGTATCGTTTGCAGGAGTCGGATCAACGTTTTCGAAAGCGCGAATCGTTCCGCGCGCAACACCCGTTGGTTGCAACGTGGTGAGTGCGGTTGTGTCGCCTACATGCATGTACGACACGCTGATGATGGCCGGTCGGTTTGCAATGTCGAGACGGCGCGCCGGCAGGTCGATGAGACCGCGCACAAGCGTGGCAAGCGCGCCCGGCACGTCGCTGCCGTCCGAAGGTTGGGCTGCGTGTGATTCCTTGCCGTGAACAGTGAGTGTAAAGCTGTTGCTGCCAGCGAGCGCTGGGCCAGGCGAAATTGATGCGGTGCCAACCGGCATACGCGGTACCGAGTGCTGCGCAAACACCGCCTGAACACCAAGTGTTGTGAGAATTCCTTCGTTCACGATGTCATCAGCGCCGCCGGCAACTTCCTCGGCCGGCTGAAACAGAATGACAATCTTTCCGCTCAACACATTTTGATTGCGCCAGAGCACATCTGCCGCGCCCAACAACATTGCTGCATGCGCATCGTGACCGCAGCTGTGCATCACGCCCGCAACAAGTGATCGCGGATTGTGATCGGCAGGTTCTGAATCGGGACGCGCATCCATTTCGGCACGTAACGCAATCGTGGGACCCGGACGTTTCGTATCCAGCACTGCAATCACCGCCGTTGGAACGCGCGTTGACTGCACAAACGTTGTGTACCCAATCTGCTTTAGCGACGCCAGCAACAAGTCGTGCGTTGCGGTTTCGTGTTTGCCAAGTTCGGGGTGCTCGTGAATTTGCCGATACGTCTTGTTGACGCTGGGCGACACACGATGAACTTCGGCCGCAAGCGACGGTCGAGGTTGCGCCTCGATTTTGCCGCTTGATGCAGCAAATACAAGCAGAGCTGCAATCGATGCTGCGCGATGTCCTGAATTTGAAAACACTGCGATCGCGGGTCCGGGGTTGAGAAGCGCATGTGACTGTACGTGCAACAGTCACGCGCTTCCTCAGAATTTCATCTGGGCGAACGCAAGTTACCGATAAAACATCAGCCGTTCAACTTCGCAACTTTTCCGGAGTGATGGGCAACGCTCGTACACGTTTGCCGCAGGCGGCGAAGACGGCATTCGCAACGGCAGGAGCGACCAAAGGGACTGGATGTTCTCCATAACCCGTTGGTGGTGTGTCACTGGCGAGAATGATGGTTTCAAGAGTCGGCATGTCGTTCATTCGTACCACTTTGAAATCGCGATACGTCGATTGCACGGCTGCGCCGTCTACGAAATCAATTTTCCCGAACAATGTCGCCGAGAGACCCCAGGCGATCGCGCTTTCCGTTTGTCCATCGATGCCAAGCGGATTGAGAGGAATTCCGCAATCCACAACGGTTGTAATGTGCTCCACTCGAATATCGGACAAATCAGAAGCAACGGAAACTTCCGCCACCATTCCAATACAGCTCGAATTTTCATACGAGTCAATTGCGACGCCACGACCTGACAGTCTTCCGGGTTTATTCGGCAGTGGAGAATGCCAGTGCGATTTTTCGCGAAGCTCCTGCAACACGTGAAGCAACCGCGATCGATTACGCCGACCTTCGACAGCAGCAGGCAGTAGCTCAAGCCGAAATGCAATTGAATCCTTGCGCAACTCGTGCGCCAATTCATCCATGAACGATTCGCGCGAGAACACATCCGCCGGTGCACCAACTGCACGCCATGGGCCCGTTGGAACCACGCTGGTTACGTCCGCTGCGTCAATTCGAAATGCGGGAAATGCGTACAAACCTGCATTCGGTGACTCATACTCGTCTGCTTTCTTCGCAGGCTTTTCTGTGTTCCAGATATCACGGCCCCCGTGCATGTCGTAAACGGTGAGATCAGATTGCGACGTGTGGTTGATCATCGCGGTTACAAGACCGTCCGCACTGATTCCCGCGCGATACCGCCTAACCGTTCCTGGCTGAAAGTAGCCGTACCGCATATCGTCTTCGCGTGTCCACAACAGTTGTACTGGTTTCTTCGCTGCCATCGAGAGTTCGCACGCTTCCGCAACGAAATCTGCAAACAGTCGGCGACCGAATCCACCGCCAAGTAATGCACAGTGCACAGTGATGCGGTCCTGCGCGAGTCCCGTAACCTTGACCGCTTGCTGCAGCGTGCGCACATCGGTTTGCGTAGATACCCAAATTTCTGCCGAGTCAGACTTCACGTGCGCCGTGCAATTCATCGTTTCCAATGGAGCGTGCGCCTGAAACGGATACACATAGGTTCCTTCAACCTGTTTGGCGGATGTTGCCATTGCAGCATCGGCGTCACCGACATGACGCACTTTGAAAAGTGGTCCACTCAACATCCCAACTTGCGACGCCAGAAATTGCTCGGAGTCAAAGTTTGCGTGCCGACTTGCTTTCCAGGTGATGCGCAACTGTTTGCGTCCCTGCATGGCAGACCAAGAATCGCGCGCCAGGACCGCAACGCCCGCATTCAATCCCCTCGTGACACGTTTCACGGCAACCACTCCGGGAACGCGCAACGCCGCAGCATCATCAACCGATTCGATGGTCGCGCCCAGTGTTGGCGCGCGCGTGATGGATGCGTACAACATGCCGGGCACGAACACATCGAGCCCATAAACCGCTTTCCCTGTGACAATGTTTGGTCCATCCACACGCAACTTTGGTTTGCCGAGTACCGTGAAGTTGCGCGGATCTTTCAGTTTTGGCGAGGCAGGAACGGGAAGTCGTGACGCAGCCTCAACCAGCGATCCATAATTTTGACGACGTTTGGTCGGCACGTGAATAACAAACCCTTCCGCAGCTCGGCAACTTTCAACCGGAACGCGCCAGCTGTTCGCGGCCGCTTGCACCAACATTTCGCGCGCTGCTGCACCCGCTGTGCGCATGGACGTGTACATGGTTGGCACACTGTCGCTGCCGCTCGTGTGCATCTCGATGTCCTTGAAGGCGCCGCCCGGAGTAGCCTGTTCGATACGAATTGACGACCATGCCACTTCCAGTTCCTCGGCAATCAACATCGGCATCAGTGTGCGAACACCTTGCCCCATTTCCATTCGTACGACCCAGATCGTAACAATGCCGTTAGGCGCAACGCGTAGATACGCGCGTGGTTGCAGGGGCTCGGCAGTTCGTTCGGATTCGTCGTGTTGTGCGGAGTAACGGAACAACGATGACAGAGGAAACGCGATCGACAAACCAATCGCGCTTGTGCCGGCCGAGCGGAGAAATTCGCGTCGGGTGACAGTCATTTGCGTGTGGCCGCCGCCGCTTGGTGAATTGCGGTTCGCATACGCGAGTACGTCCCGCAACGGCAGACGTGTTGGCTGAAGACGCGATCAATGTCTGCGTCAGTTGGATGCGAGTGTTCATTCACGAACGCGCACGCCTCCATGATCATGCCTGGCTGACAAAACCCGCACTGCGCTACATCCGCGTCGATCCACGCGCGTTGACATGGATGCGAACCGCTGGGCGACAAGCCTTCAATTGTGGTGAATGACTTTCCGTCAGCGGTTTGCGCGGTTATCTGACACGAGCGCACTGCGGTTTTGCCTTCCAGGACCGTGCAGGATCCGCAGACGCCAACACCGCAGCCGTATTTTGTGCCGAACAGGTGCAGTTTGTCTCGGAGCACCCAAAGCAACGGCATATCCGGTTCGGAATCGATGCGTTCGGTGTGTCCGTTTACAACAATCAAAAAGATGGCCATGCCGGAACGGATATTCCGTTTGGCATGGCCGTGTTACCGTGAAGCGATGAGTTGTCGTGCTGAGCCGCCAAAGCGGCCTTTTAGAACGTCGAACGGGCGGGTAAGTGCATCATCAATTGCGAATCACGGCTTCTTTTTCGCGGTGATGGCACCGCGGTATTCGTTTTCGGCGTTGAGGTTTACCAGTGAAACAAACGCGCGACCTTGATTGATACCTATCGTACCGGATTGCGAAACGGAGGAAACTTCCCATCCTGCCGGCAGGACTATTGTGTTGCGAA
>JBDTTO010000297.1:0-4983 GCA_039930585.1 Gemmatimonadaceae bacterium | reverse complement strand
CAAGCACCTGCGTGGCCTGACTTCGGCGACGGTCCTGACTCCCGGCGACGCAGTTTACGATGCGAATGGAAAACAGGTTGGCGAGGTGCGCCGAAGCGGACTATCGCCGCGCAAAGGCCCAATCGCGAT
Organism: Gemmatimonadaceae bacterium; assembly: GCA_039930585.1. GTDB lineage: Bacteria > Gemmatimonadota > Gemmatimonadetes > Gemmatimonadales > Gemmatimonadaceae > Gemmatimonas. The sequence goes on along the minus strand of JBDTTO010000297.1, from coordinate 4,854 downwards.
TGCAATGATCCGGCGCGAACTGCCGCTGGGTAGCGAGGTTAACGTTGGTGCGCCCGGGCACGGCACTTCTGCCCGAATCCGGGCACTGTCATTCCAGGCTATGCCCGACCTCGATGCGGGCGCAAAAAAGCGAGGCGCACCGTGAGGTGCGCCTCGCTTCCTTTCGCTGTTTTGACGCAGCTTAGTTCTTTTTCATGGCTTTCATGGCCGAATCAGCCATCTTGACTGAATCAGCTTTCTTGATCGAATCGGCCTTCAATGAATCGGCCATCTTCTGGGCATCGGCGGCTGGGGCCATCGCGGCCGGGGCCATCGCGGAAGCGGATTCAGCAGGCGCCGCATCTTTCTTTGCGCAGGCAGCGATCGAAACAAATGCAGCGAACAGGGCAAGGCGCTTCATGTAGTACTCCTTGGGCAGTGGCGTATGTGTCGCACGCACGAAAATGCGCACGACCCCCTCAGCCACGTTTCGGCCGTCGGGGTAACAACGCCACAATCTAGATAGGACGGATAGGCTGTCAAGTCGCAGTGTTGCTGGCCAACTTCCATTCTGACAACACGTTCCGAGGCCAGCGTGCCTCAATTCGCACCCCGTTCAGCGCAAGGACTCGTGTCACGACTACCCGAAACACTGGGATCGCTTCGCAACTCGGCCTATGCTGGTCGACGCGTCGCGTCCGTAAAAGATGAAATTCGCCGTAACCTGATCGACCGTCTGAAGGGCGGTGGTCAGCTGTTTCGTGGCGTACTCGGCTATGAAGAAACGGTGATGCCGCAAATCGTGAATGCATTGCTTGCACGGCACAACTTCATTTTGCTGGGGCTGCGCGGTCAAGCCAAGTCGCGCATCCTGCGCGCGTTGGTGACGCTGTTGGACGAACAAATGCCCGTCGTCGCTGGCAGCGAAATCAACGACGATCCGTTCAAGCCGATTTCCAAGTTCGCGAAAACGCTGATCAGCGAAGCAGGCGACGACACGCCCATTGCCTGGGTCGATCGCGACAGTCGATTCGTTGAAAAACTTGCAACGCCCGACGTCACCGTTGCGGACATCATCGGCGATGTGGATCCCATTCGCGCGGCCCGTGGCGGGCACGTACTAAGCGATGAACTCACCATTCATTACGGCATGTTACCGCGCGCCAATCGCGGCATTTTTGCGCTGAATGAGTTGCCCGATCTCGCCGGCAAGGTGCAGGTTGGCTTGTTCAACATCATGCAGGAAGGCGATGTCCAGATCAAAGGATATCCGGTACGCCTTTCACTTGATGTACTGCTCTGCTTTACGGCGAATCCCGAGGACTACACAGCACGCGGAAAAATTATCACGCCGCTCAAGGACCGCATCGGCAGTGAAATCATTACGCACTATCCCGAAACGGTCGAACTCGGCATGGAAATCACGCAGCAGGAAGCGTGGGTTGCGCGCGGTGGTGTTCCGCTGCGCGTCCCCGAATTGCTGACAGAAGTTATCGAACGTGTTGCATTCGAAGCGCGCGACGACAAACGCATCGACAAACGTTCGGGCGTTTCGCAACGCATGCCAATTACCGTTACGGAAAACGTCGTATCAAACGCGGAACAGCGCGCGCTGCGTGCTGGTGATGCTGAAGCAGTTCCGCGCATTGCTGACATCTATTCCGCGCTGCCAGCGATCACCGGCAAGATGGAACTGGAATACGAAGGTGAACTCGTTGGCGGCGCCAACATCGCACGCGAACTCATTCGCCGAGCGTGCGATGCGACGCTTGAAGCACGCGCGGGCGATCTTGATACCGAAGCCATTCAGATTTGGTTTGATGGCGGCGGTTCACTCGAGATGGCGGACGATCTTGCGCTGAACGTCGTCAAGCAAGGATTTGAAACGGTTCCAGGCCTTGTCGACATGGTCACCGCCGTCGGATTGGCGCCACGCAGCGATCCTGCACTTATCACCATTGCGTGCGAACTCGTGCTCGAAGCGTTGGTGGCGCGGCGCAAGATTTCACGCAGCGATCAAGGGCGATATGGTCGCGCCGAACGTGAATCCCGCCGCCGTCCGAATCAGGATTATTTCGGCGGCTGATCCACATTACAGTTCCATCAATTCCGGTGCACGTCGCAACGTCCACAACACGTACGCAAGTGTGATCGTTGCGGCGCCACCAATCGCCCAACCAACTCCGGTCACCCGCGCTACAGCGCCGGCCGCCAGCGAACCCGCCACCTGCGACATCCCGACAACAACAAACGAATACAACGCCATCAATCGTCCGCGATATTCTTCCGGCACAAGTAGCTGCAGTGCGTGATTCGTTACAGCATTGAACACAATCAACGCGCATCCGACAAACAGCAGCAGAATGTTCGCGGCGTTGACGTTCGTGACCCTTGAAAAAATGAGAAGCAGCACCGGAAACGCGATACTGGATACGGCCATCACCCTTCCCTTTCGCCAATGCGTAGCCGGGCCGGCCAAAACGAGCGCGGCGATCAAACCGCCCACACCAACTGACGCCAACAGTCCGCCGTAACCGTCTGCACCCAGCCCCAATTGATTCCGCGCCATTACCGGCATCAACGTGATGAACGGTCCGCCAAAGACTGCGCCGACTGTCACGATTCCAAGTAAATCGCGCACGGTCCCCGGTCGCGTCAAATAGCGTACGCCAGCCAAAGCACTTGCCGTGCTTTCGCGAGCGAGCTGCACGAATGTCAGGTTGCGAGGCGGAGCCGCGATGTACGGCAAGCGCATCATGAAGAGGCCTGTCAGCACCGCGAAGTAGCTCAACGCGTTCAGGCCAAAACACCACGCGAGCCCCAGGCTGTGAATAACGAGCCCGCCAATTGCCGGACCGATAATGCGCGCGAGGTTGAATCCACTCGAATTGAGCGCAATTGCGGGCGCCAGGTCTTCGCGGCCGACCAGTTGAATGATCAGCGACTGGCGCGCGGGGATCTCCACCGCAGCGCAGGTCCCGCCGATGAACGCCAGAATCAGGAGCACCGGAATGCTGACGTGACCGGTCCACGTCACGGCCCACAGCGTTGCCGCCTCCAGCAGGAACATCGCCTGCGTGATTTTGACGATGCGTAAGCGATCGCTGCGATCAACCAGCGCGCCCGCGTGCAATGAGAAGAGCAGCACAGGAAGTGCGCCCACGGATGCGACGATGCCCACCACCAACGCACTATTCGACAGTTCCAGCGCCAGCCAACCCTGGGCCATGACCTGCATCCACGTCCCAATCAACGAAAGTGTCTGCCCGTACCAAAAAAGCCGGAAATTCCGGTGCGTTTGCAGTACTCTGAAGGGGTTGAGGGATCGCGGAGGACTGTTCATGCGTAGAGGAAGATGCGCCCCAGCTGCTGAAATCGGCAGCGGTTTGCGTTGGGTGGTTTAACCGGAGCACGCGATGCGCTTTCACACATACAAGAAATTCAGCCCCGAACTGGGCGATGCGGTCGATCTGCAAGCGTTGCTCGACGGGCTGGCTGACTTTCTGTTGCAATCGGGCTTTGCTGGCGATCCCTCCGACTCACCGTGGGGTGGCGAAGAAAGCGCCGATCGGTCGATGGACGCGCTCCGCGAAGCGATCCTCAAAGCACTGATCGAAAGCGGTCAGATCACGCCGGAAATGTTGAAGGCGTTGCGCGGCGAAGGTGATGAAGTATCCGAAGAAAAGTTGGCAGAACTGCTCGATGGACTCGTGCAGCGTTTGGTTGAAGACGGATTTCTGAAATTGGAGAAACCCGCGCGCGTGCCGTCAGGTCACCAACCCGTTTACGGAAAGGGTTCGTTGGCGCAGGCTGCTGCTCGAGACGTGCAGTTCAATCTCACGGAACGCGGCATTGACTTTCTCGGATTCAAAACGCTGCGCCATCTGCTCGGCTCACTGGGCAAATCCAGCATCGGCTCGCACGACACGCCAAATCTTTCAACTGGTGTGGAAGCCGATGCGTGGAGCAAGCCGTACGAGTTTGGTGACACGCTGAATCTCGACGTGCCCGCAACGCTCGCCAATTCACTCGCACGGACGGGCAGCCTCGAAATGCCGCTCGATCTGGATTACAGCGATCTGATGGTACGGCAGTCCGAGTATCGCAGCAGCTGCGCGACGGTGTTGATGCTTGATACATCGCACTCCATGATTCTGTACGGCGAAGATCGCTTCACGCCCGCCAAGAAAGTGGCGCTCGCGCTTACGCATCTCATTCGCACACAATTTCCGGGCGACACGATTCGCGTCGTGTTGTTTCACGACTCGGCGGAAGAAATTCCAATGGGATCGCTCGCGAAAGCGCAGGTGGGTCCCTACCACACGAACACTGCCGAAGGACTGAAGTTGGCGCGTCGGATTCTCATGTCGCAAAAGAAAGACATGCGTCAGATCATTATGATTACCGACGGAAAACCAAGCGCGCTCACAATGCCCGATGGTCAGATTTACAAGAATTCCATGGGGCTCGATCATTACGTAATTGCGGAGACGCTGCGCGAAGTGGCAGCGTGCCGGAAGAGCAACATCATGATCAACACGTTCATGCTGGCGCGCGACCGTGCGCTGATGGATTTCGTGAAAAAGGTCAGTCAAATCAGTCGTGGCAAAGCGTACTTCACCAACACAATGTCGTTGGGACAGTTTGTGCTCATGGATTTCCTGAAAAAGAAAACCCGGAGAGTAAGCTGAAGTCCCGCGCTCGGAAATCGGGTGGTGCCGCTCGCAAACATGTGTCGCATGCTGAGCGCGCCGCCAAGGTGGTTGCTGCCATTCCCTCCAGTGAATTGCAACAGTTTGGCGTGCGTCTCCGTCGCTGGTATCGGCGCAACGCACGCGACCTGCCGTGGCGGCGTACGCGCGACCCGTATCAGGT
>JBDTTO010000296.1:0-5005 GCA_039930585.1 Gemmatimonadaceae bacterium | reverse complement strand
CACCAAGCACGCCAATCTTTGCGCCGGGATAAAAACTCAACCAGATATCGTCAAGGATGATGCGCGAAACCGGCACCACCTTGCGCAACTTCTTCATCACATAAATGAACTGCGGAGCCACAGGATCTCTCTTGTATCAGTTTTGGCGTGCGCGAGCGCTGAAGGCGCGAACTGGCGCGGGTCAGGCAAAATAACAGATCGGCGAAGGTGCCGTCGGCAGACGTTGGAGTGTTTGCACGGGTGGTTCGAGGTGAACGGAGTTCGGTGTGGCCGCAATGTCCTCCCCAACCCAACCGCTACGCATTGGCTCCTGACAGCGCCAAGAATCCCACAGCACTAAGGAACCAAAACCCGCTCGCTGTCTTATCTTTTTCACTATGATGCAAGACCTTACCGCTCAATTGTCGGGCAGCCCCGCTGCTGTCCTTCCGGTCATCTTCGGCGCCGGCGTACTCACGTCGCTCACGCCCTGCGTGTACCCGATGATCCCGATTACCGCTGCCATCGTAGGCGGGCAATCCGCCACCGGCGCCGACGGAAAACCGGTTTCCAAATGGCGCCCACTTGGCCTCTCCCTCATTTACGTGCTGGGATTGGCCACGGTCTACGCCGGACTTGGTCTCCTGGCCGGACTCACGGGCACCCTCTTCGGCTCAGTCTCCAGCAACCCGTGGGCGTTCTTCGTGATCGCCAACCTTCTGCTGCTGGCCGCGTTATCAATGCTGGACGTGATCCCGATAACGGTGCCGCAGTGGATCATGATTCGCGCCGCCAATGCCGGAACCGGCGGTCGGGTCGCGGGCGCCTTCATCATGGGCGCCGCATCCGGATTGGTCGCCGCACCCTGCTCCGCACCCGTCATGGGCGCCGTCCTCACGTGGGTCTCAACCACCCACAGCGCCGGACTGGGCTTTCTCTACCTTTTCACGTTTTCGATCGGCATGTGCACGATCCTGGTCGCGGTCGGACTGTCGGCCGGCACATTGGCCAAGCTGCCGCGGGCTGGAAACTGGATGTTGTGGGTAAAAAGAATATTCGCCACGGTCATGATCGGCATGGCCGAGTATTATCTCATCAAGATGGGACAGGTCTACTTCTGATGTGTCAGACGAATCTGAAGGGAGTGTTCGGAAGCACCGTGGGTCAGGTGGCTCGTCGCTTTGTCATTTTCTCAGTGCTGGCTAGTGCCGCATTGGTGGCGCGTCCACTGCTCAATGGTGGCTCGCTGTTTGCCCAGGAACTTGGCATTGCAGTAGGCAAAATGGCCCCGCCGGCGATGCTCCAGACGCTCGACGGCAAGCCAAAAGACCTCAAGGAATTTCTCGGCAAGAAGCCCGTTTTGATCGAATTCTGGGCCACGTGGTGCGGCAACTGCAAAGAGCTGCAACCCACCATTGATGCCGCAATCAAGAAGTACGGCGCCCAGGTTTCGTTTGTCACGGTCGCTGTCTCAGTCAACCAGTCGCCTGCACGCGTGGCCGCCTGGCACAAGGCAAATCCAATCGCCAGCGAAATGTTGTACGACGCCAAGGGCAACAGCACCGAAGCCTACGACGTGCCGGCCACGAGTTACGTGGTTATGGTCGACAAGGCCGGAATAGTCGTCTACACGGGTGCCGGCGGAAAACAGGATATTGACGCGGCGATCAAGAAAGCGCTGCCGTAATTCCGCGGTGTGAACACAAAAAAGAGGGCCGACCCAATTTTCGGGTCGGCCCTATTTTTTCACAGTTATCACAACCGTTCTCCGCGCGAGGATTCGCCTTTGCGCGGAAATCTCGACTCGGCGGCTACTTGCCTTTCTTCTTGGCCGGAGCCGCCGGCTTCGCCGCAACCGCGCCGTCCACCAGCGTCAGCGTGTCGTGCCGGAATTCAATGTGGGTGCCAGCGGACGCGTTGATCGCATCAAGCGCGCCCTTGCTGCCTTCGAGGCTCATAGTCGCCGTTACCGGACGGCTGCCCAACGCTTTATCTCCCAACGCAGCGTTGGTGTTGTACCAGCGCTGGAGAATGAGCGGGATGGTCTGCTCAAGGGGCATCGCCGCGATGTTCAGATTGCCGCCGGCCCACGCGAACGCGCCATCGCTTTCCGGCTGCGAAAGCGGACGTACGGTGCCCGAATCCGAAATCGCAATGCCAGCCCCGACCGCCAACTGCTGCTCGGCCTTGTCGTCAGCTTTGGGATGGATCGTCAAACCGTTTTCCACGGCCTTGACGAACACTTCCTTGCCCTCGGGATAGGCGCTCACCATGAACACTCCGCCCGTGGACATGATGCCAACGTTGCGCGTGCGAACGCGGAACGGCAGCGGCTTCTCGCCCGTGCCCGGCCTGGTAGTGATCTGCGCCGCGCCAACCACTCCAACGCCACGAACCTGCGTGTTGTAGTTGGGTGGAATGCGGATGGACGATTCAGGGCCAATCTTGACGTTCGTCGAATCCGGCAGCGTAAACGCTCCGCGTTGACCGCGAGCCGACGAGTTGCTGCGTCCGTCCGCGCTTTCAATCGCCTTGCCGAAATTGCGCTCTTCCTTGTTCGGATCGTTGAACAGGAATGCGATGACGCCCACGAGGACGACGCCCGCGATGCCAATAACGGCCCACGGAGTTTTCTTTTCTGCGGTGGCACCCGCAACACGAGACGCAGCACCGTGGCGTGCAGCGCCACCACGAGAGGATTCCGGACGATCAGCCATGGGCAGGGGCAGGTTGAAACGGAGGGAGAAAGCGGTCGCCGGTCAGTTCGATCGGCAACGTGGAGGTCGCACATTTGCGATAGCCAGAGTGTGGCGTCGCGACACTGGTAACGCAACTCTTGATGAAACGCTGTACTCGTCTTTGCGCCAAATCAGGACGCTCGGTTCGCGCATGAACCCTGCTACGAAACCGCGCGCTCGATGAGATGCACACCGCCAATCCAGCGATCAATCCCGTTAAGCAACAACGTGTTGCGTGTGCCGGCCGCCACCGCCGCCCCGGCTTCGGTGAGCCGAATCTTCTGATTCCAGAACGCCGCGCCATCGGTCTGCGCACGACGAGCAAACGAGGCACGATCACCGGCGCCATCAACGCCTTCGACCAAAGGCGACGCGCCCGACATGAGTCGCTCCACGTACCACGCAAAACCCCAGTCACCGAGCCAGATCCATTCCTCTTTGGGTCCATGCGCCTGCTGATACGTCTCGCCGAGTGTGCGCGCACCCTGCATCAGAACGTCGACAATCTGCTGCTCACTGCGCGACAAACCATTCTTCTCTGACGGATATTCCTGCAGCAGCCGACGAATAGCACCGTGCATATGCGGAAGCACAACTGAGCTGTCCGCAGAGTAGCTGTTAGCGGCAAAGAGTGGATGGTCGGTTTCGGCAAACTGACGGAGCAACGTGTTGTCGCTCGAGGTGAACGCTTCCCACCCCTGCGCCGCGATTTCCAGATCGACCTCGCGCACCGTGCGCTGCTTCTCGATGTATTTCGCGAGTTCGGATTTCGAGAGCGGCCCGAGTAATTCATCGGCCGACACAATGGTGATCGTCGGTCGCGCGGCGGCTGGCTTGAGATAGAGCTGCGCCAGAATCTGCATCAGCTGCAGTTGGTCGTAGAGATCGGGCTCAAACCACAACACCACCTCATCGCCCGCACCCATCGCGGCTAACTGCGCATCTCTTCCCGTTAGATCCGCCAACACAACGTCATATGAGGTCCAACCGCGCTCGGCCAGAAACTGTGCGCGCACCGCGCGAAGCGCTGCAGCATCAACGTCGCCCGGTACAGGTCCATCGTGCAGCACGTCTCGCCAGGGCAGCACGGCATCACTGCTGAACTCATTGAGCGTGCCGGCAACGGAGTCGCCGTTGGTGATATGCAAAGTGGTCATGCCACAAGTATGTTGCGACAGCCCCCGACGCGCAGCCTCATGCTACCAATTGGCCTGCAGGAACGCGTCGCATGACGGTAACAATCGTCACTCTTGCCCTTGGTCCATGCGAGCAGACCGCGCGTCCGAACCGGTGATTTCTTCAGTAGCAGTGCCGAGTGTCTTGATTACAGAGACGACGGAAATCGCTGTGATGGATGTGTTACCCGAAACGCTACCGGAACCGGTCACTTCACAGGATGTGTCGGTTGCACTGTGGGCCGTGATTTTCGCAGGCGGAATTGGTACACGTTTCTGGCCGCTTTCAACGCCCGCGCGTCCAAAGCAGTTGCTCGCACTGGTAAACGAACGCCCGCTTATTGCTGACACTGTCGCGCGTTTGCAGCCGCTCGTTCCGCCTGATCGCGTATTGGTTGTGACAAGCGCCGATATCGTCGATGCGTTGCACAGCGCAATTCCAGAAGTACCACTTGGCAACATGCTGGTTGAACCACGCCCACTCGGCACGGCCGCAGCGCTTGCATGGGCTGCAACAGAAATTGAAAAGCGTGCGGGGCCGAAGGGTGTGTTCTGCGCGTTGCACGCCGATCTCGCCGTGGGTTTTCCCGATCGCTTTCGCGACACGTTGCGCGAAGCTGCCGGAATTGCGTCCAGTGACGAACATCTCGTGGTGATTGGTGCAACACCAACACGTTGCGAACCGCAGTTCGGTTATTTGCATGCGAGTGAGCCGCTGGACAAAACCGCAAGTCTCCGCGAAGGCGGCGCGTGCAAGGTGAAACATTTTGTTGAGAAGCCATCCGCACATCTCGCCGACACGCTGATCGAAGAAGGCGCGTTGTGGAATACGGGAATTTTCGTGTGGCAGGCGCGCGCGGTGCTGTCCGAATTGAAAGCGCACACCGCGGAGCTGACGCACGGATTTTCCGCGCTCGCGGCGGGCGATATGGAAAAATTTTCGGAGATGGTAACGTCGGTTTCGATTGATCGCGGTTTGCTGGAGCGCAGCAAGAAAGTTGTTGTGCTGCCCGCCGAATTCGGCTGGGATGATGTTGGTACCTGGGCGTCGTTGCGTCGGGTGCGCGATCTCGATGACACGGGTAACGGCATCAAGGGCATTTCATATTGCGT
>JBDTTO010000295.1:0-5005 GCA_039930585.1 Gemmatimonadaceae bacterium | reverse complement strand
GCGTACATCAGCGGCGGTATCGATTCCGGCATTATCGCGAGCATGGCTGCCGAGCAGCAGTCGGAGATTGTTGGATTTACGGGCACGTTTGATATGGGCGCTGATTACGATGAAACGCGGTATGCGCGCGACATCGCCGCCCGTGCCGACGTTCCGTTGCATACACGTACCATCAATGTTGACGACTTCATTCGCGACATTGGCAAGGTCATGCATCATCTGGACTATCCAGTTGCGGGTCCAGGATCATTCTCACAGTACGAAGTGTCACGGCTCGCATCACAGCATCGGAAAGTCGTGCTGGGTGGACAGGGCGGCGACGAGATCTTTGGCGGGTACACGCGTTATCTCATCGCGTATTTCGAACAGTGCATCAAGGCCGCGATTGACGGCACGTCGCAGAACGGAAACTTCGTAGTCAACTACGAGAGCATTATTCCGAATCTGTCGTCGCTTCGTAACTACAAGCCGCTGCTGCAGGAATTCTGGCGCGACGGTTTGTTCGCGCCAATGAACGAACGCTACTTCCGCCTCATCAATCGCGCGCCGCACCTGGGTGACACGATCAACTGGGGCGAGATCGGCACGTATTCGCCGTACAACTCGTTCCTCGAAATCTTCGATGGCGGGAATGTAAAGAAGGATTCGTATTTCGATCGCATGACGCACTTCGATTTCAAGACACTGTTGCCGGCTCTGCTGCACGTGGAAGATCGCGTGAGCATGGCGCACGGACTCGAAGCGCGCGTACCGATGCTGGATCATCCGCTGGTTGAATTCGCGGCCACGATTCCCGCCGACGTCAAGTTTGCGAACGGTGAACTCAAGCGCTCGCTGATGCAGATCGCGCGTGGCAGGCTGCCTGACAGTGTCGTTGATCGCAAGGACAAGATGGGCTTTCCCACACCGTTTACTGAATGGGCGCGCGGTGACGCAAAAGACTACGTGTTCGACCTGTTGTCATCGGACAAAGCAAACTCTCGGCAGTATGTCAACAACAAGCGCGTGCTCGAGATGGTGCAACGCGAATCAAAGTTTGGACGCAATCTCTGGGCAGTATTTTCGCTCGAATTGTGGCAGCAGACGTTTCACGATGTTGTAAAACCGTTCAACCCGACTGTGGCAATGTCCACACCGGTATCCGTTCCCGTTCTCTTGAACGTGGCCGCGTAGGTCATACGCGCCACGATGCATTTTCCGCAGTCCAACACCAAAACCCCACAAGCAATGCGCGTTCTCATCACCGGCGGCGCCGGATTTATCGGATCTCACCTGGCTGATCGCCTCCTCGCACGCGGCGACGAAGTGTTCGTGATCGACAATTACGCCACCGGTCGTCGCGATAATCTGGCGTTCCATCCAAAGCTGACGATTGAAGAAGGCTCCATTGCCGACAAGGCGCTGGTGGACGAAGCGTTCGATCGCTTCCAGCCGCAGATCGTCGTACACGCCGCTGCATCATACAAAGATCCGGACAATTGGGAAGAAGACGCCATCACGAACGCACTGGGTTCCGCGTTGATTGCGAAAGCCGCTGCACGCGTGGGCGTCAAGCGCCTGATCTACTTCCAAACCGCGTTGTGCTACGGCCTCAAGCCAATCGAACAGCCGATCACGTTGAATCACCCGCTTGTGCCGTACGGCAGCAGCTACGCCGTTTCGAAAACGACTGGCGAAGGTTACGTCGCCTTGTCGGGCGTTGAATTCCTGTCATTCCGTTTGGCCAATGCGTACGGCCCGCGCAACCTGAGTGGCCCGTTGCCCACGTTCTACCAGCGTTTGTCCACGGGTAAGAAGTGTTTTGCCATGAAGACGCGTCGCGACTTTGTGTTTGTTGACGACCTGATCGACGTTGTTGAAAAGGCAATCGACGGCATGGGCACTGGTGGTTTCTACCACATCTCGTCGGGCAAGGATTACTCGATCAAGGAACTGTTTGACGCCACAACGGCCGCGATGAACATCAAGCTGGACGCGCCGGTCGAAGAGCGCGAGCGCAACCCGGACGACGTGTTCTCGATTCTGCTCGATCCGTCACGCACGCAGCAGGAATTTCAGTGGAACGTGAAGACGTCGCTCACGAAGGGTGTCGCGGCCGCCATCTCGTACTACCAGGAATTCGGCATCGAAGAGACGTACACGCATCTTCGCGAGAGCGTCGGATGAGTGAGCAGTTGACCGTGCGCAACAGCGCTGTGCTGGTTACAGGCGGCGCTGGCTTCGTTGGAAGTAATCTCGTGCTGCGCCTTCTCTCCGAAGGCGCCGCCCGCGTACGCATTGTCGACAATCTCCTCTCGGCCGACCGCGACAACATCCCAACGGACTCACGCGTGGAATTCACGCATGGGTCCATTGCCGATGACATGGTGCTGAACACGATTCACGACGAATACGATTTTGTATTTCATCTGAGCACATATCACGGCAACCAGAGCTCCATTCATGATCCGCTGGCCGACCATGAAAACAACCTGCTGACAACGCTCAAGCTGTGTGAGCGCCTGAAGGGCTTCACGCGTATCAAGAAGTTTGTGTACGCCGGTGCTGGTTGTGCAGTCGCGGAGAAGACGTTTGACGATCCAACACCGACAACCGAAGAAGCCCCAATTTCGCTTCGCATGGACAGCCCGTATTCAATTTCCAAGCTGGCCGGCGAATTTTACGTGCTGTATTACCACGAACGTCACGCACTGCCAACGGTGCGCGCACGTTTTCAGAATGTGTACGGCCCGCGTGAAATTCTTGGTGCCGGACAGTGGCGCGGTACCCCCGCGACTGTGTGGCGCAATGTGACGCCAACTTTTGTATTCAAAGCGTTGCAGCACGAAGCGCTTCCGCTGGAAGGTGGTGGCGATACAACGCGCGATTTCATTTACGTCGAAGATCTGGTTGAAGGCCTGGTTTGCTGCGCACTGCGCGGCGATGCCGGCGATGTTTACAACCTTGCGAGCGGCGCCGAAATCACCATTCGCGAACTCGCAGAACGCATTAACGAAATTGCAGAAAACCCAACGCCAGTCGAAATATTGCCGCGTCGCAATTGGGATCGCAGTGGTCGTCGATTTGGCAGCACCGAAAAAGCACGCACCAAAATTGGATTCGAAGCGCGCGTATCGCACGAAGAAGGGCTGCGGCGCACCATTAAATGGACTCGCGAACAGCGTTCGTTGATCGATCGCTGCATGGCCGTCCACGCACACCGGTTGAGCGCATGATCCAGATTCGTCTTCCCATTCAGTGGCAATAAGTATTTCCCGATGAACGACATGACAGGACTTTTTGGTGGGACGTACCACAACAAACGCGTGCTCGTGACCGGACACACCGGATTCAAGGGCTCGTGGCTGGTGCTGTGGCTCAAGTCCATGGGTGCACGCGTGTGCGCAATTGGATTGGCACCGACAACCTCACCGTCGCATTCTGCACTGCTCGGCCTGTCAGTTGATGAAGCACTAATCGACATCCGCAATGAGTCGGCTGTTCGTTACGCGATTCAGATGTTCGCGCCGGAAGTTGTATTTCACATGGCCGCGCAGGCACTCGTGCGCGAGAGCTACATCAATCCCGCCGAAACGTTTGACGTAAACGTGATGGGATTGGTGAACGTGCTGGAAGCCATTCGTGTCACCCCTTCTGTCCGAGCGGTGATCAACGTCACGACGGACAAGTGCTATCTGCAGGACACCAAACACGCGGCCTTTACGGAATCCGACGCACTTGGCGGACACGATCCATACAGCGCGTCGAAAGCCTGTGCTGAAATTGTTACCGCGAGTTATCGCGCGAGCTTCCTGGCCACGCCAAACAATGCGCGTCCCGTTGCAATTGCGACTGCTCGCGCCGGAAACGTGATTGGCGGCGGTGACTGGGCAACCGATCGCCTGATTCCAGATCTCGCTCGCGCCGCAGCCGAACAACGCACGGTCGCCATTCGCAGTCCCAACTCAGTGCGCCCATGGCAACACGTGTTGGAACCGTTGTCTGGCTATCTCATGCTCGGACAACAGCTGCTCGAAAAAGGCGCGCACGCGTCGCCGTTCAGCAGCGCCTGGAACTTCGGACCAAAACCAGAAGGACATCTGACTGTTGCACAGGTTGTGGGCGAATTCGGCAATAGCTGGAGCGATATGCAGACTGCGATCGACAGTGCGTCTCATCCTCACGAAGCCGCAACGCTCGAACTCGATTGCACGAAAGCCACCAAACAGCTCGGCTGGCAGCCCGTGTGGAACGCCAGCACCACGATCAAGCGGACGGCGGACTGGTATCGCGTTTATTACGAATGCGGTGCGTTGCGTACCAGTGAAGACCTCAACACGTACGTTCGTGACGCACAGTCGCAGAACGCCTCGTGGACCGCCATGAAGTTGGCTGCTTGATATGCAACTGCTCAAAACGCCGCTAACCGGCCTCTGGGAGATTCGCACAACTCCACGCGGCGACGCACGCGGCAGCCTCACTCGCATCTTTTGCGAGAGCGACTTCGCAGAAGTACGCCCCAATTTGCGTTTCGTGCAAACCAATCACAGCGTGACGGCGCTTCGCGGCACCATTCGCGGAATGCATTTCCAGCAGGCGCCTGCCGCCGAAGCAAAATTGATTCGGTGCATTCGCGGATCAGTCTTTGATGTCGCCGTTGATCTTCGTGCGGAGTCGCCAACGTTTGGACATTGGCACGGTGTTGAACTTTCCGAACACAACAATCAGCAAATTTTCATTCCGGAAGGATTTGCGCACGGATTTCAGGCGCTTACCGACGACGTGCAGATGCTGTATCAGCACACGACGCCGTACTCGCAAGAACACGAGGGTGGTTTGCGTTATGACGATCCTGCCGTAGCCATTAACTGGCCTCTGCCGGTGACAGTCCTTTCACCACGCGACGCCGCGCTTCCTCTGCTGCGCGTTGGATTCATGGGAATTGCAGCATGAACTGTCGCCACTGCTCGACAGCGCTGCATCCGCGGCATGACGTATTCATCGACCTGGGATCAGCGCCGCCGTC
>JBDTTO010000294.1:0-5015 GCA_039930585.1 Gemmatimonadaceae bacterium | reverse complement strand
ACCGCAAGCCGTTCGCACGTTGTTGGCAGACTTTGAAAGCGTTGACGCGGCCGCGCGTGCAGTTTCTGAAATTATTGCAACGGGAATTCTTCCGGCCGCGCTCGAGATGATGGACAACCCGACGATTCGCGCGGTTGAAGCATCCATTTATGCGGCCGGTTATCCGGTTGATGCGGCAGCTGTGTTGCTTTGCGAAGTTGATGGTTTGCTGGATGGCCTCGATGCCGATGTTGCAACGATCGAGCGATGCTGCGCGAATCACGGTGCGCGCAGTGTGCGTGTGGCCAGCGCCGACGCCGAACGCGCACGCCTTTGGCAAGGACGCAAAAAAGCGTTTGGCGCCATGGGCCGTATCGCGCCGCACCTGGTTGTGCAGGATGCCGTTGTGCCTCGGACCAAATTGCCCAGCGTACTCGCCACCATTCACGAAATCAGTGAGCGATACAACGTGAAGGTGTGCAACGTCTTTCATGCGGGGGATGGCAACCTGCATCCCAACATCGCATATGACGCCAACAACGTTGATGAGTCCGATCGCGTTCATCATGCGATGACGGAAATCATGCAAGCGTGTATAGTTGCTGGTGGTACGATTACGGGCGAACACGGCGTTGGACTCGACAAGCTGCCATACATGTCCAAACTTTTTACCGAAGACACACTCGCCACCATGTGTGCCGTGCGCGACGTCTTCGACCCAACGCGACGGTCAAATCCGGGCAAAGTTATTCCTGTGCATTCATGTCGCGAATGGCATGGTGCGACAGAGAACGGATCACGCGCCAGCAGCAAGGCCGCGCGCAGTGCGAATACGCACGCGCACTCCTGAGTTCATCAACTTCTCTCAGTTAGCCCACACGCGTGCCTGTTGAATCATCAAACGAGCTGGCCGAATATCTGCGCGCGAGCAACGAATCTGTGCGTATTACGGCAAACAAATCGTGGACCGCAGCGGGACGTCCCGTAAGTGCACCGCGTGAGCTGTCGGTGCGGGCAATTCATGGAATTGTGGAGTACGTCCCGGGCGATCTGACAATTACTGTGCGCGCGGGCACATCGCATGCAGAAATAGATGCCGCAACATTCGCCGAGGGACAGTGGCTGGGGCTCGATCCCGCGGGCGCAGATCTCGGCACGATTGGCGCAACGGTTGCGACCGCATCTGTTGGCCCGCTGGTTCACGGAATCGGCGCTGTACGCGACCTCGTACTCGGTCTTGAAGTTGTTGCGGGCAACGGCGTCATTACGCGCAGCGGCGGGAAGGTTGTAAAAAATGTTGCGGGGTTTGATCTCGTGCGATTACAAACGGGTGCGTGGGGCACGTTGGGTGTCATCACCGAAATGAGCTTGCGCCTTCGCGCTCGGCCCGAAACGGATGTCACTGTTGCGCTGGAACTCGACGCACGCACACCACTACTCGCGCATCTGGTTCGTCTGCGCAATTTGACACTCGCACCACTCGCACTTGAGTTGATTGGAGCGCCGTTGGCCAAGGCTCTGGGAATTTCCGATCAGCAAATATTTCTCATTCGGCTTGGTGGCAACGAGGCGCGCGTGGCTGGCCAACTGGCACTGCTTGCAACGCTCGGGTCGTTAGTTGCATGCGACACGGCTTTGTGGGAGCGCTTGCGCAGGGTTGAAACGGAGTTGGATGCCCTCACACCAAGTCCGGCCGTCGCCAGTGTGGCTGCAGTAGCACGCGTTTCGCACTTGCCGTCGCAGCTTCCTGGTACGTGGTCGCACGTGCTGTCAGAAATCGCATCAGCGTCGCTGCCGTTGGCGTTTATTCGCGCGACAATTTCTCGGGGTTCAGTACGCGTCGTGATTCCGGCTCCCTCAGCTATGCAGGCCAGCGAGTACCAGTCTGCGCTGGCAAGCATCACCCGCACCATTGCACCGCCCGGCGGCCACGTTGTGTGGGAGCAACTTCCGCCCGCTGTGTGGAGCACCGTTCCGTCGTTTGTTTCTGATGAACTTTCGCGAGGGCTGCAACGCACATTCGATCCAGATGACCGCTGCAATTCCGGAATTCTTGGCGAATCATTCGGGAAATGAGTACAGCCCTTCCAACACGACCATGCGCTCTGCCCGACACGCCGCTCGCCAACGCTGCGGCCGGTCTGGATGCGTGCGTGCATTGTGGATTTTGTTTGCAGGCGTGTCCGACTTACGTCAATCTCCAGGACGAGAACGACAGTCCGCGCGGGCGCATCGTGCTTATGCGCCGATTGCTTGAAGGTGATCTGGCGCTGGACGACGAAGATGTCGGCACGCATCTCGATCGCTGCCTGGGTTGTCGTGCGTGCGAAACAGCATGTCCGTCTGGTGTACCGTACGGTCAACTGCTCGAAGCCACGCGCGCAACAATGGCTCCCGCGCGCGCCCGGCCGTTTGTTGCCACCGTGATTCTCGCAGTATTTGCGAATCGCGCATTGTTGTCGATCGCACTGCTGGGTGCTCGCGCTTTTCGTGCTACGAGAATTCCGTATCTGCTCGCGAAGGTGCTGCCAAGTCGCCTGGCCTTTCCAATGGCAATGTTGGCCTCGACAACGCCTAAGCGATTCAAGATGACTCCCGTCGAGCATTCGTTTCACACGCCCGCACGTACAGCCGTGGTTTCGCTAGTGGGCGGAAAAGTCGTTCAGGCCGTGCCGGGAAAGCCAGATCCATCAACGGCGGAAACAGTTGCGGTTTTGGAAGGTTGCGTGATGCGTGGATTATTCTCGCACACCAACGCTGCGACAGAACGCGTATTGTCCGCGAATGGCTTCACCATCTGTCAGACCTCAACGCAGTCGTGTTGTGGTGCGCTGCATGCGCATGCCGGTGACCTCGAGACGGCGCGCGCACTCGCTCGAAAAAATATCGCGGCATTCGAATCAAATCCAACCGACTTCATTGCGATCAATTCGGCGGGATGTGGCGCGATGATCAAGGAGTACGCGCACCTGCTGCACGACGATCCCGCATGGCATGCGCGTGCACAGAAAGTGTCGGCCAGAGCGCGCGACATCAGTGAACTCATCGTGCACGCAAGTAGTGCGTCAGGCACACACACGGGTGCCCCCCTCCCCATCCGCGTTACGTACGACGCACCGTGTCACCTCATGCATGCGCAGCGTGTCACGGCGCCGCCGCTCAAGGTGTTGTCATCAATTCCCGGAATGGATCTCGTTCCGTTGGTTGATTCAGATCAGTGCTGCGGCAGCGCCGGTATTTACAACCTGATCGAACCCGACACGTCAGACGCAGTGCTCGCGCCAAAGCTTGCGCGCATTGCGGAATCGCAAGCGGCGTACGTGGCAACCGGCAATCCTGGCTGTCTGATGCAGATTGGCGCGGGATTGATGATCAGTGGCAGCAAGGCACACGCGGTGCATCCAATTGATCTGTTGGATGCATCGTATCGCGGCGCACACAGTAGCTCCGAGTGATCAGATGCTGGTCGTCGCATTTGATGGCGTGTTGTTTGACACCCTGTCGCTCCGCGCAACGGCGATTGCGGAATCGCTTGTAACGGAAGGCGTAACCGTAACGCACGAGCTTGTGGCTTCCATCGTTGCTTCGCGTTCCATCGCGGAAACAATCAGAATGTGTCTGCAAAAGTGGCAACCAACGGAATCGTCAACGATCGATGAAACCCTGCTCGATCTGGTGACACTCAAAGCCAGTCGCGCGGTATCCGACCTGACGGCGCGCGGCGCATCGTTGCACGTCACCGTACGCGACAAACTGCGACGTGCGGCTTCTGTTACACGCATTGTTGTGCGCGCCGACTCGCGACGACGGGAAGTGGAGCAACTATTGATAATGGCCGAGTTGGATTCGATTGTGTCGTTTGTGCGTTGCTCTGATGATGGTTCGCCGCCATCGGAACACGTGGCTGGTGCGTCCACCCTCGAGCGCAGTTATGCGCACATCGTGCGTCGCATGGCCGGCAACGCAAACTTGCTGGGCGAAGCCTCTTCCATCGGCATTGCACTTGAAGCGTCCGAGCAAGGCCGAATTGCAGCACGAGCACTGGGCTTCGAAGCACCGGAAAACTTCAGCTCCGCTCTCCTTCCGGGCGCCCCCTAGCGGGCCGTTCGGCGTGTTAGGTTGCAGCAGGAGACAGCTTATGGCGAACGACACAGAAACTTCAGAATCACCGGGCGCGCCTGCGACAAACGACGTCGCGGCAGTGAGCGCTGCAATTGAACGCAAGCCGGCAATTGTACTTAATGACGATGAATTGGCGAACTACCAGTCGCTGCAAACCGGCGCAGTGTATTTCGATCTCAAAGTGCGGCACATCAGCGTTTTTACTGGCGAGAAAGCAGCTGATGCGTTGAACGGTCTCGTAAGCAACGATCTGTTGCCACTCCAGGTTGGCCGCGGCGTGTACGCTGCAGCGCTGACGCCGAAAGGAAAAATGCTGGCAGACGTTTCCATTCTGCGCACCGAACCACAAACATTTCTCGTCGATACCAGTGAGCACGCTGGTCGCGAGTGGTGGTCAATGGTTCGCAAGTATGTGAACCCTCGACTGGCCAGGTATCGCGACGACAGCGCCACATTCGCGAGTATTGGAGTATACGGTGTTGCGGCTCCCAAACTCCTCGCGCGACTGGGTGTCGGCGGCATGGGTGACGAGACGCTCACCGACGCTATGGAGCAAGGATTGCGCGCGTGGGCCGACTGGGCAAACACGCCGTTCACATTATCCGGTGTAAGTGTGCGTCTCGTTCGTGCACCACATCTGGGTGACGTGGCGGGATTTGTCATTCTTGTTCCAATCGCGTCGCGCGCTGATGTCATCAAGAATCTGTCACGCGTTGGTGCGGTTGAAGGCAACGAAAAGTTGTGGGACCTCGCTGCACTTGAAGGCGCGCGCCCGCTGTTTGGTTACGACATGGACGCCAACACAATTCCGCAGGAAGCCAATCTCGACGACTGGTCGGCAATTTCGTACGAGAAAGGTTGCTACACCGGCCAAGAGACGGTCGCGCGCGTCCATTTTCGCGGTCACGTCAACA
>JBDTTO010000293.1:0-5019 GCA_039930585.1 Gemmatimonadaceae bacterium | reverse complement strand
TGACAGCGATATCTCTGTTCGGTTTCCTGTTCAATCTTGCCGGTGTCAACACTTAGCCCTTGCGCTAAGTAATAAACAGTAATTACTTAGCCATATGGAACAGTATTCAGAGCGACTCGACGGGATTTTTCAGGCGCTCGCCGATCCCACGCGACGTGCCGTGATCAAACGACTGGGAAAGGGGTCCGCCAGCATCAGCGACCTGGCGCAGCCATTTGACATGGCCCTGCCGTCGTTCATGAAACACGTACGCCTGCTCGAAGCCAGTGGGCTCATTCGTACACGCAAAACGGGCCGCGTGCGAACCTGCAGCATCGAGAAGAAACAATTCGCTGCGGTCGACACATGGCTGTCGACGCAACGCGCCATCTGGGAAAGTCAAACCGATCGACTTGAACAGTTTGTTACCAACGCCGCAAGAAAGGAAAAAACAAAATGAATCCGACATTCAACAAAGATCTCGATCTCACCATCTCCCGCGTAATGAAAGCGCCGCGTACCGTCGTATGGGATGCGTGGACCAAGCCCGAGCAGTTTGTGCAATGGTTCATTCCCGCGCCAACCCGATGCAAAGTGGTGGATATGGATCTCACCGCCGGTGGCGCATTCATCACGCAGATGAGTGAAGATGGCGGCGAGTTCGTTCCACACATCAACGGCTGTTTTCTGGCAGTCGATTACATGGAGCGTATCGTTTTTACGAATTCACTCGTGGCCGGCTGGAGACCCGCCGAACATCCGTTCATTACCGCGATCATCACCCTGCGCGACCATCCGGACGGCACCGAATACGTCGCGCATGTGATGCACAAAAGCACAGCCGATCGCGACAAGCACGACAAACTGGGATTCTACGACGGATGGGGCACTGTCACTGAGCAACTCGCGAAACTGGTTGAGCCGAAGTAGCCGTCGCACCTTCGAAAAAGCCTGGATCTTGACATGTGACCATATGGTCACCTATAATCCGTCATGACAGACGACGATCGCGTCTTCAAGGCGCTCGCCGACCCGACTCGGCGTCTCCTGCTCGACCGACTTTTTGCGCGTGACGGCCGCACGCTCACCGAGCTCGAGTCCGAACTGGAGATGACCCGCTTCGGCGTCATGAAACACCTCCGCGTTCTCGAAGACGCGGATCTGGTCGTCACGCGCCGATCAGGGCGGGAAAAATTGCATTTTCTGAATCCCGTGCCGATTCGGCTCATTCACGACCGATGGATCGACAAATTCACCGAGCGCCAGCTGTCCGCGCTCACGGATCTCAAGCGCCAATTGGAGGAAGACTCGGCATGACTACCACCGCTGCGCCGGATATCGGCACCACTACGCAGATCTATCGCATCTTTATCAGAGCAACACCGCAAGCCATTTGGGATGCAATCACCAAACCCGAATTCACGCAAAAATGGGGTTATGGATTGCGCGACGAATACGACTTACGCCCCGGCGGCGAGTATCGCGGCATGGCTACTGAGAGCATGAAAGCATTCGGGCTCGAAGGCGTGATTGTTGATGGTGAAGTCATCGAAGTGCATGCGCCGTACAAACTCGTTATTACCTGGCGCATGTTTGTTGACGCATCGATGCGCGCGGAAGGCTTCACGCGACTTACTTATGAAATCGAGGAAGGACGAGATGGCGTCAGTCGCATGAGCGTGATCCACGACGTGACGGGAACACCAGGACACGGCGCGATGGTTGCTGGCAGCAAGCAGGGGCCGGGCACTGGCGCTGGCTGGACGTGGATCCTCAGCGATCTCAAGAGCATGCTGGAACGCGGCAAGGCGATGAACGTGTAACGTTGCAGCGCTGCAGTGTGCCGTACGCAACATGTCGTAACAAGAAAAACGGGAGTGTTCGCGTTAACCAGACATCGGTTATGCGTTACACTCCCGTTTGACGTTACACACTTTCAAACCACTCGAACACGCGCGGCCACAACGTTGCCGCATGCGAGCGAAAATATCCCATGTGTCCCAGCGATCCGACTTGCGCTGTTTGCGGATTCAAATCAAGCCTGGTCACATGCGCATTCGTATATCCGGTGAGGAACGCATCACGTGAGCGCGGTGGTGACCAACGATCATCTGTTGCTGCGACCGCAAGCATTGGAGTTTGAACGCGCGAAAACATGGCGCGCATCTTCGAGCCGATAACGGGATCATCAAAGAAGTAATGCGGATACCGACACCACCGTCGCCACTGACGGAACACGTTGAGCGGCAGGTCTTCGCCCATGCCGAGTGCGCTCCAGGAGAGGTATTTGCTCCAACTGGTGAGAAGGGGACCGACCACATTCCACAGTGCGAGCACCCGTAAACGTTCTGCGAGCGGCATCCATCCACCCCATCCGGCGCCGGTTCCGTATGTAAAACACGCGTGCACCCGTCGATGATTCGAGCACATGCCAAATGCGTGTCCGCCGAACGAATGAGCAACGAGGTACAGCGGAATCTCGCGTTTGTCGGCCTCGTCGGCGGCTGCTTCAATCACCGCCGCAAGATCAAGCTGGCCCCAATCACGAATATCCATGTTGAAACCGCGAAGCGTTCTCGGTGCACTGCGCGCAATCCCGCGATAGTCAAATGTGATGACCTGGTAACCGCGCTGCCGTGCCTGTTCTGCAAAACGGCAATAGAATCGCTGGGGAATGGCGACTCCTCCTGCAATAACCACAATACCACGTGGTGGAGTTGCCGGCATGAAAACATCTGCCGACAGCTTATATCCATCTGCAGCAACAATACGTTTTGTCTTGCGGGATGTTTGTTGCGCCTTGCAAGGATGTACATCCAGTTCGTGCAGCACCGCCGTTCCGTCCATGACTTCCTCCGTCGAAAGTGAGCGGAACCTAGGTCGGCCGCAATCGAAGCGCTTGCACTTTTCGTCGCGTTTCGGGCAGTGGGATTGTCTGCCACATTGATGCACGTACGCCAAACGTGCGCTGAAATGTTCGGCAGAAGTGACTCAGGTTTTCAAATCCCGAGCGATAACACGTTTCGCTCACGCTGAATCCGGACATCAACAGATTGCACGACACGATCAGTCGTTGGCGAACTACATACTGATGCGGCGACTCGCCCACGTATCGACGAAACGCGTGGGTGAGTTGCGGACCTGTAAATCCCACCGTGCTCGCACGTTCGGCCACAGTGCACCGTTCAGTTGGATCGCGCTCAATTGCCCGGCACGTTTCCATCACCGCGTCAACATCGCCGCGATACACCGCATAATGCCCGCGCGTCAGCGTATCGCTGGCGTCGTCGTACAGCGCCGTCAGCGTGGCTAATCCCCAGCGCTCCAGTTCGAACGCATCGTTGTGCGACACCGCATCTGCCATGCGACGGTCAACGTACGCCAACCTTGGCGATGCACATTCGCGCGCCCACCAGCCCGTTCGATTCCACATTGCGGCAACAGTGGAAATCGTCGAGTCGTCAAACGACACCGATGCGCAGACGTCACTGGGGAACAGTTCTGAATGCGCGCAACGAAACTCGAGCCCCGGGCGCTGCACGAACACGCTGCCTTTCGAGAGTGTTCGGCGTTTTCCGGCGACCATCACATCAAACGATCCCGTTTGTACGAATGAAACGGTCCAGCGCTCCGAGGTTTCGCAATCCGGATCGCAATGTTCATGCTGTGGTGGGTGATCGAAGCGCGTAACCGACAGTTCGGGCGTCTGCAGCAGCACTTCCGTACGGTTCACCGAGCTGTCCCCGCGAAGGGTGACGCTACGCACAGCTTGCGGGCAGAAAAGGAGGAGCGCATCGATACTGAATGCGCACGCACCGGCTCAATCGCGACATTCGCCGGAAATCATCATCTGCGTGTGACAACGCGCCCCGTGGCCGGGTAGTATGGTCAACCCTGTGGAGCCCTTCATGAAAAAGACTATTCCTCTGATTGCCCTGTTGGCCACTGTCGCGGTTGCTGCGTGCGCGGGCACTCCCTCCAGCGATCCGTCCAGATCGCCCGATCTCAACAATTTGCCAGTGTTACCGGCAACGATCTCGCTCGCGGCGGGAGCATCGACCGATGTGGCGAGCGCCAATTTGCGCATTCGCTTCGATTCGGTTTCCGGTGAATCCCGATGCCCGTCGGATGTGCAGTGTGTGCAGGCCGGCAGTGCCACGGTTCGTTTAACTGTCTCGCAGCTTTCGGGTGTGATGAGCGCGCAGCTGTTGTCCCTTACCACGATAGCGGGCAAGGACACCGCGACGTCGTACGGTCAGCCGGTTCGCCTCGTGAACGTGACGCCGACGCCAATCAGTACCGCGCCGACTGCGCAATCGGCGTATCGCATTGAACTCAAGGTTGGCGCGGGTAAATAGTTTGGCGGCTTTGTAATCACCGTCAGAAAACGTGAGTCGGCGCGATGGGGCGTCGGCTCACGTTTTGTATTGCAATTCAAAGTGTCGTGCTCGCGCATCAAACGAAATCATGAGTGACTGAACAAACGCCGGTACGACAGCTGCCTCCACGTCGTCGCCCGCGAATGCACGAATAACATCTTCGGATTCCCATTCAGTGATCACCAGAAATTCAATGCCCGGGTTTGATGCTCGCGTGTGAATGGTCGCCCGTTTAAATCCGGCAATCGTTTTCAAGTGCGGAATCGTGGTATCGGTCAAATGAGCGAGGTACTGTGTGGCGCTATCAGCGCGCGTGATGCCATGCCAGTGTCGTGCGATCATAAGAGGGCAGTTGGAGGGGTAGATTGCAGATACTTGACTCCGTCAACTAATTTAGTTTATTGCAGGTGTTGCTGCCTACGCCACCTGCTGCGAGAGATTTATGCACTTTCTGCTCTTTTATGACGTCAGTCACGACTATCTCGAACGTCGTGGCGAATACCGGTCGGCCCATCTCGAAAAAGCATGGGCTGCCAACGAACGTGGAGAGTTGGTGTTGGGCGGAGCGCTCACGGATCCCATTGATATGGCGATTCTCCTGTTCAAAGGCACTTCGCCAAGCGTGGCCGAAGACTTTGCGAAAACCGATCCCTATGTGCTG
>JBDTTO010000292.1:0-5026 GCA_039930585.1 Gemmatimonadaceae bacterium | reverse complement strand
GCGACGATTGTACTGGCGGCAGTCATATTGGCGGCATTGTTCGCACCGTTGGTTGCGCCGTTTGATCCGGCACAGCAACTCGACATCGTCACGCTCAAGAATCAGGGTCTGTCCCTCAAACATCTTTTGGGAACGGATGCTTACTCGCGCGACATTTTCAGTCGCGTATTATATGGCGCGCGCACCTCGCTCATGGTCGCGTTTCTCGCGACCACTATCGCAACGATGTTGGGAGTGGTTTGGGGTGGTTTGGCCGCGACCGCGAACACTCGCGTTGCGAGCGCAATGATGCTGCTGGTTGATGTAGTGCGCAGCGTGCCGCGCATGCTGTTGTTTCTCGTCGCCGTGGCACTCGCCGGCGCACTTACCCCGCCTGTACTGGCGATATTACTTGGCGCGGCCGCATGGCCCGCAACCAGTCGCATGGTGTACGCACTCGTTCGCGATACGGAGTCGCGTTCGTTTGTCGAAGCAGCGCGATCATCGGGCGCATCATCGGTGCGCGTTTTTGCGCGTCACATCGCACCGCATCTGATTGGGCCGCTCACGGCATCCGGCGCGCTGCTGTTGGCGGACATTCTTGCGCTCGAATCAGGGCTGTCATTTCTTGGTCTTGGCGTTCGTCCGCCGGGCGCAAGTTGGGGCAGCATGGTGCAGGATGCTCTTCCGTATCTGGGTTCGGCATGGTGGACTGCGGCAGTGCCCTGCGTGTGTCTTGTTGTGACAGTACTCTCTGCCGCGACCATTGCAGATCAGTTGCAAAAGAAAGGGCTTCGCGGTGAAACAGCTGTGCCGGGACAGTGACAGTATCGCTTTAGCGTTGGAATTTTCGCCCGAGACTTGAGGTATTCCGGACGCTAACGAGCGCCCGTCAACCTCTTTTCCGATCCTGCCGCATGCGCTTCTCGGCCACCAAGAATCCATCACGTCGCCTGGTGCAGGAACGCCAGCCGTCACGCGAGGAGATCGTTCCGGCCGAAACGTTTGCAGCGTTGTTCGCATTGGCACAGGAAGAAGAAAAAGCGGGACGCCGCGTAAATGCGCGCAGTGCGTATGAACAGGCGCTGCGCAAGGCAGAAGCTCCGGAAGACGCGTCGAAGATCTCAAGCATCATTCGCTGGATTGCACGCACGCACTTGATGGACGGTGATTCGGAGGCAGCGCTGGATTGCCTCGAAGCCGCGTTAGCGATCGCCGAAGCCAATGGCGACGACGCAGCGGCCGGTAATGCCATCAACCTGCAAGGCAACGTTCGCTGGCAACTCGGTGATCTTGACGAAGCCGAACGACTGTATCTCGTAGCACGTAATCGCGCCATTCGCGCGGGTGATGCCAAACTTGCGGCCATGACCGCACAAAATCTTGGCGTGCTGGCCAACATTCGCGGCGATTACACAGCGGCCGAGTATCAGTATCAGGCGAGTCTTGAAGACTATCGTTCGCTCAATCTCAGGACTGATATCTGCATTGCGCTCAACAACCTTGGATTGTTGTTCACCAAGTTGAAGCGCTACGACGAAGCCGAAAAGGTTTTGCTGGAAGGTGTACAGATTTGCGAACTGGACGGCGACGTCATGGCTCGCACGCAGCTCGATATCAACCTGGCCGAATTGTGGGTTGAGCGGAAAGAGTTTGTGCGCGCGCACGGCGCTGTTCGAAAAGCCCTCGCGGCTGCCGCGCAAAGTGGTGATGGCTCGGCGATTGGCAAGGCAACGAAACTGTTAGGCGTCATTGCACGCGAAACCGGCAGCTTCGATGAGGCCGAGCAACATTTCATTCGCGCGGATGAAGTGTTCATGGCGCGTGGTGAATTGTTGTTGCAGGCAGAAATCGCACGCGATCGCGCGACGCTGGCTCGCCTGACCGGAAAGAATCGCGATGTGTTGCAGCAACTCAATCGCGCGCACAAGATTTTTTCGCAGCTGCGCGCCAAGGAAGACATTGCCGAAGTTGGCGCCAAGTTCAACACACTTGAGCAAGACTTCCTGCACGTGGCCAAGCGTTGGGGCGAAGAAATTGAAGCGAAGGATCGGTATACGCAGGGCCATTGCCAGCGCGTGGCGGAACTCTCGTGTGCGATTGCCAAGCAGAGCGGCATGGACGATGCAGCCATGTTCTGGTTCCGCATTGGCGCCCTGTTGCACGACGTGGGCAAGATTGTTATTCCGCCCGATGTGTTGAACAAGCCGGGCAAGCTTGACGACGTGGAGTGGGAGCAGATGAAGAGCCACACCACGGCCGGTGTCGAGATGCTCAAGGACATCGAGTTTCCGTGGGATGTGCGTCCGATGGTGGAATCACATCACGAGCGTTGGGACGGCAATGGATATCCGCATCGCTTGAAAGGCGAAGAGATTCCGCTGATCGCGCGTATTCTGACTGTCGCGGACGTGTACGATGCACTCACGTCGGTGCGCAGCTACAAGCGCGCGCTCACGCATCAGGAAACGATGACCATCCTGCGCCGCGACGTTGGCACGATGTTCGATCCACAGGTGTTTACGTGGTTTGAAGAAGTCGCGGTCAACTGGCCGGAGCGTATTGCGCATTTTAGTGGCGAGCCCTCAACGGTCGCGCGTTCGTCAAACGAGCTTGTGCTGCCATTACCTGCGGGCGCCGATCTGGATGATCTCACGGCGATGCCGCTTCGGCGTGCATTCCGCGAAACGCTCGAGAAAGTGCTGGAAGCGCGTCTGACCACTGGTCGCCCCGTGTCGATGCTGGTTATCGACGTTGATCATTTCAAGGTCGTGAACGACACGCTGGGTCACCTGAAGGGTGATGATGTGCTGCGCATGGTCGCGGATCAGATCAAGTTCAACACACGCCCCAGTGATTATCCGGCGCGTTACGCGGGCGATGAATTTGTCGTGTTGTTGCCGGGTACCCGTCTGGAAGATGCGTGCATCGTTGCGGAACGTATTCGTTCTGCCGTTTCGAGTGCGCCGTTTCAGAACTCTGCTGGCGGAGACAAGAACTTCAAGGTCACGCTATCGATTGGTGTTGCCTGTGCGCCGATGCACGGCGAGAACATGGAAGCACTGTTTGGCGCCGCCGATGCCGCCTTATACGCGGCCAAGTGGGGTGGTCGCGACACGGTTCGTTCCGCCGCACGAGCGGGCGCTGGACGACAGGAAGTGTTGTTGCAGACCTTTGTTGGTCGCGAAAACGAACGCCAGCGTTTGCGTGATTTGTTTGGCAGCGCCGCGACTGGTTCGCCACACGTTGTGGTGTTGACGGGCGAAGCCGGCATTGGCAAGAGCACACTCATCAAACAGCTCGGTCCCGATGTTGGTATCCGCTCCGGGGCGATGTTGATGGGACAGTGCATCGAAGCGAATGTTGGCGTACCGTATGGTCCGTGGGCCGATATTGTGTTGAGTGCGCATCGCGCAAGTCTTGTCGCACCGCGAGTGTGGCGTGAACTGTCGCGTATCGTTCCGGAGTTGAACGGCGACACGGACGTTACGGGCGTCGGTGGATCTCAGCGTGCGCTGCTTGAAGAGTTGGAAGAGTTTTTCAAACTTGCTACAAGCAATCGTCCGCTCATGCTTGTCCTGGAAGACATGCAATGGGCCGATCCGGCAAGCTGGGATACCATTGAATTTTTGCTGTCGCGGCTTGATGATCAACGCCTGCTCATTTGCGTCACGATTCGTTCGGAAGATCTGGGCGAAGTTGCAGAAACACGCTTGCGTCGCCTGTCGCGTTCCGAGCGTTGCAGTGAACTGAACCTCTCTCGTTTGTCGCCCGAAGAACTCACGCAGTGGTTGCGCAGCACACTGGGCGGGCAAACGCCTGGTGAACCGCTGTTGCAGCACCTCGTACGTCAGAGTGAGGGCAATCCGTTCTTTGCAGTGCAGACGGTGCGCGCGCTCGTGGACGAGCGGCAGCTATGCGCAACCGGCGAAGGTTGGCAGTATCAAAAGAGTGAGTCCACGCAATTGCCGCGCGCCATTGGTGATTTGTTGGCGCGTCGCATTCAGCGGCTTAGTCGTGGACGTCGTGAAATTCTGGCGTTGGCCGCAGTGTTGGGGCGGGAGTTTGATCCCGAGGCGCTGGTCGCCGTCTGCGACCGCGATGAAGCTGATGTGCATGACGCACTGGACGAAGGATTGGCCAGCGCTGTACTCGCGCCCTCAACTCGTGAACGACCGCTGTTGACGTTTACGCACGTGCAGTTGACGCGCGCGTTGCTGCAGGGAATCAACCCGCTGCGCTTGCGTCGCATGCACGAACGTATTGCTCGGGCGCTGGAGACTATGCCAACGCGCGATCCGGCCATTCTCGCCAAGCACTTTGACGCCGCGGGAAGTTCAGCCAATGCATATCGTACAGCGCACGAAGCGGGAAAGCTCGCGCAAAGCGTGTACGCATACGAAGGTGCTGCCGAATTCTTTGGAATCGCGCGACGAAACGCTCGTGGATCTATCGAGGTTGCAAACGTCGAGTGGAGTCTGGCGCAGGTCGAGGAACTTGCCGGCCGATTCAAGCTTGCCGAGAATCACTGCCAAAATGTGTTGACTTCGGCAGCGGTAGGTGCGGCGGAGTTGGGTGTATTGCCGGCCGCACATCGCATGCGTGAACGACTTCGGTTGCAGCGCGGCGCACCGGCGGATGAAATTCTGGAATCGTGCGCGCGGTTGCTTGATCTGGCGCGCGCGAGCTCCAATCTCGAAGAAGAAGTCGCATTGCTCATCATGTTGTCCAATCTGCAACAGCGTATTGGTAGCATGGCGACGTCCGAACAGCTGGCGCGCGATGCCGTCGAAGTGGCCGAGCGTTCGCCGCAGGTCTCGCTGCAGGCGGATGCCGTAATTCGCCTGGGTTCAGTGCTGCTCACCACGAGTCCGGCGAACGCAGTACCGTTATATCGTCGCGCGTTGGACATGTACACCAAGCTTGGCGATCCGCACGGGCAGTTGCGTTGCCACATCAATATCGGATCGGCCTGCGATCGTGCGGGCAATCAACCTGCGGCGGAAGTCTCGTACATCACCGCGCTGGAGATTGGCCGCGACATTCA
>JBDTTO010000291.1:0-5028 GCA_039930585.1 Gemmatimonadaceae bacterium | reverse complement strand
CCATGAGTCCAATGAATCCGAAAACAAGCGTCATCAGTCCCTGCGCAACAATCGTGATTGCGGGCGGCAAATCCATCTCGCCGCGCATCAGGAATGGAATAAGCAGATTGTTCTCGACAAACTGAATGCCCCAGTATGCAACCGCGACCCATGCGGCAAGTTGCGGCGAATCAACGAACGCCATGAGAATTGCAGGCACGGCGCTGATCAGCGGGCCAACGGTCGGCACAAATTCCATCAATCCGGCAATGATTGCGAGCGCATACGGCGCCTTCACGCCCATCAGCAGCAACACCGCCATACTCGCGAGTCCAATCACGAGCATCGCGATCATTTGGGTCACCAACCATTTGCGCAACACTGATGACATCTCGCCCAGCACCAGTCGCATGTGCGCGCGATGTTGCGCGGGCACAACCGACAATATCCAGCCGCGATACACTTCGGGTTCGGCCCCGATGTAAATCGCGAGAAATATCATCAGCACCAAACCGCCAAGAATGGCGATCGCGTTTGAAAGAAATGAGAACAGATATTTCGAAGCACCAACCATCAAATCCGTTGCTTTCTTTTTGATGGCCGTGCTTGGCAATGCCAGTGAATCAGCTTGCGCCGCCGCCAACTTGCGACCCGCCGCAGTGGTGGGCGTTGGTGCGGTCGGTACCACCGGCGTACCCGGTGCTGGTCCAGCTGCACTCTTGATAACCGTGGCCAGCACTCCACCACGACGGCTGTCGATCCACGTTTGCAGCTTCTCAAGCGCGGCCGGCACCTGCGTCTGCAACTCTTTGCTCTGATCAAGCAGCGTTGGGCCAGTCCACGCAAGCGTGCCGCCAAGCGCTGCCACCACCGAGAACACAATCAGCGCTGAGGCGATGCCTCTCCGAATGTGAAATCGTTCCAGCACGTCCACGCCTGACGCGACGGCCAGTCCAAACAGGGTGCCCAGAAATATCAGAAAAATCAGCGGGTACACCTGCCATAGCAGCTGACACCCAACCCACAGACCGATGGCAATCAGAACTGCGCGGAAAATATCTGCGCCCGTCCAGCCGCGGCGAAGCGGATTATCCGCGGAATGCGCCGCAGCAACAGCCTCAGTTGCGCTCGATGAGGTTGAGGGGCTGGAGGAGCTCACGCTCGCAGCGCCGTCGGTCGTGCCAGTTGAGTCGGTCAAGGGTGTGGACATGAAGGGCGAATGGTCAGGAAAAGAACGGGAGTGAGCAAGGGGCAAACAACACGTCGACACAAACCTGTGATCTGCGGGTCACCTCGCAGCATCCGCGGTGTAGTTTGCGAGGTCTCGCATCTAATGCCGCATCAGGTGGTGCGTCGTTCGTGCGTTCGCCGTCCGCCAACTCGTGTCCGCATCCGCGCCCCTCTACCTCGATACACCCGACGCCGTCGACCGCTTCCTGGCCGACCTGGGTACCATCTCGGCCATCGCCATCGATACCGAGGGTGCGAGCTTTCATCGGTTCGTCGACCGCATCTATCTGCTGCAGCTCTCCACTGCCGATCACTCGGCGGTTATTGATCCGCTTCCGATAGGAACGCCCCAGCGCCTTGGCGCGCTGCTGGAGGATCGCGCCATCGAAGTAATCCTGCACGACGCCGACTACGATTTGCGTCTGCTGCATCAGGATTATGGGTGGCAGGTTACGCACCTCTTTGACACGCGAGTCGCCGCACAGCTTCTGGGCATTCGGTCATTCGGACTGGCCGCGCTGCTGGAGATGTATTTCCAGGTCAAACTCGACAAAAAGCATCAGCGGGCCGATTGGAGCATGCGTCCACTGACGGCGGACATGCTGGACTACGCGGCTCAGGACACGCGCTACCTGCTCGCGCTGCGCGATCAACTCAAATCGCAGCTCGAAGCGAAGGGTCGTCTGCACTGGGCGCAGGAAGAGTTCGATCGCGCCGAGGGAACGCAGTGGGCACCGGATGGCGAAGACAACGGTTTCCTGAAACTGAAAGGCGCCCGTGACCTGACGCGTCGCGAACTGGCCCGCCTGAGAGAGCTGGTGACCTGGCGCGATACCATCGCGGCCGAACTGGATCGCGCTGTGTTTCGCGTGGCTGGCAATGAAGTGTTGCTTGATCTGTCGCGCGGCGCGCCGGCCACGCGCGATGCCCTTTTCGGGACCAAAGGGTTCCCGCGTGGCATGTCTGAATCACGTGCGATCGAGGCGCTTGACGCCATCAAGCGTGGCGACAAAGTCCCGGACAGCGATTTGCCGCGTTTTCCCAAGAGCACCCGTTGGGACAAGGATGCCGATTTCGACGAGCGTGTCGCGCAGCTCAAGACCGTGCGCGATGCTGCGGCCACACGTCTCGATCTTGATCCGGGCGTGCTCTGTTCGCGCGACCGCATGGAAGCGGTGGCACGTCGGAACCCACGAACCGCGGCCGAAGTTGCCGAGGTCGGGGAACTGCGGCGTTGGCAGGTAGAAGTGCTGGCCGCAGACTTTGCGGCGGCGCTGTCCAAAATGCCGTTGGGTTCTTCCCACGCGCCGGCCCCCAAGGCTCCGAAGGCAAAAGGTACTGAATCGCCTTACAGCGACGGCTGATCAGCTGACTGTTGCGGATTTGCGACGTACGGCTTCCTGTTGCATTGAACCAACAAGCGTTGCAGCATTGACGGACGGATCCACCGCCGATCACTGGCGGCACGATTGACGAAACATTTTGTAAGCTCTTGCAATACAAATAGTTAGATCGGCGAGCTGGACCGGCACTGACGGCCGGAATGGCTCTGGTGGAGCGGCACGGCAGGTGCTTTAGAAATGGTCAACCGGACGCGACTGCAGGCGTGAAGACGCCATTAGCGAGCGGTCGCAACGGTTCCCACCGCTACTCAGGAGACGATGATGTCCAATCAACAGTTCACAACCGTAGTCATCCCTCGGACAAAATCCATCGGGAACATGGGTTGGTATCTGATGGCAGCCGCCTCGGCGGGACTGCTGGATTGGGCCACAAAGTTCATGGCGGTGCACTACCTGGCGGACAACACGCGTGTGTTTGGCGAACGCTTTGCGCTGTACCTGGTTTACAACAAGGGCGGCGCCGGCGGCATGTCGTGGGGACCGTACACGTGGTTGATCAACGTCTGCGTGACGTCGATGGCTGTCTTCATGATTTCGATGGTTGTGGGCCCGTTGGCAAAAGTTGATCGCCGCGCCACGTGGGCACTGGGACTGGTAGCCGGGGGGGCTACTGGAAATCTGGTAAGCATGCTGGCGGGCGCCGAAGGTGTGGCTGATTTCCTGGCGTTTCGCTTTGGCGACAACGCTGTCATCGCCAACGTTGCCGACCTCGCCTTGTGGAGCGGCGCGCTGCTGCTCATCCCGGTCGTGTACAACCTGGTGATGGCGATTCGTCGCGAACGTTCGGCCAAGTCGCGTCGCGCAATTCGATACATCGAGGCGTAAGTCTGGCGGCCGCGCCGGGTGCGGCGCATCATGTGACGCGGGTCTGACTGTGTGGGTTGCACTCGAGCACCCCGGCCGATGGAGTTCCCGAATGTTGAATCATCCCTTCGCGCGCCCACTGAGGCGCGCGATCTTCGTTGGCGCCAGCGCTGTTGGCGTGTGCGCGGCGATCACTCCCGCATCGGCTTTCGCGCAACTTCGTGCGTCGTGGGACGCAAACGCGGCGGTCTCGCAATATGACTCGCCCCGGATTACGACGACCACTCCAACGACGCAGTCGAGAGATCCCGGATGGCTTGGCGTGCGCGCGATTGGTGGTGCGCTCAGATTCAACAATCCGTTTCTGCAATTCAATGCAGACGGTGTTGTTCGCGACGGTGACGTAACAACGCATGCAACGGGCGGTGCGTCCGCGTTAGCTGCTTCACCATCGTGGAACGGATTACGTATTTCCGCGACGGCGAATGTGCGGCATGTGCCCAATGATGGGCTGAGCAATTTCAAATACGATCCGTTTCTGCTCGCGTCGTGGGCGCCGCCGCCCGTCGTTCCAACGTGGCAGTCGAATGTGGCCGCTTCCGTTTCGTACGCCAGAAATTCCGCCGGTGTATGGCTGCGCGCGAACAGTCGGCAAGGTGCAGGTACAGGCGACAGTCTCTCACGCTGGGCGTTTGCGTCGGGTTTGAATTATCAATTGCGCAGCGTCGTGCTTGGATTGTCGATGGGAATGCAGCACGCGAGTTCCTCTTCGCGTTGGTCAACGACGACGCTTGTGGCGCATAAGCCCGTGCAAACTGATACCGGCCCAAAAGTCGACTCTGCAACTATCTTCACCCCGCAAACTGATAGCGGCTTCACCAACGCCTGGAAACGCTGGTCCGAGGCTGCGGCAACAGTTGGTTGGGCGAGTGGACGATTTGCACTTGATGCGATGCTGGCAGCACGACCGCGATTGGGCAACAGTCGTGCGGCGACATGGGGAGAAGCATCAGGTACAGTGGCCGTCACTTCGCGAGTGGCGTTAGTCGCAAGCATGCGCACCTCACCACAACTGCCCGGCGTACCGTTTGCCGAACGACGCGTTGCCAGCGTCGGATTGCGCGTTGCGCCGCCATCTTTCTGGCGACCAGCGCCACCGTCTCCTATTCGCAGCGCGTCGCGTTCGTTCAATGTGAAAGCCAGTGCGCCAGGCGAATACACGATCACATTAAGCGTACCAAACGCGCGTTCGGTCGAACTCGCAGGCGATTTCACCGCATGGAAGGCCGTCACGCTGCGCCAGGTGAATGCAACGCGCTGGGAAATCGTGCTGAAGGTTGATCCCGGATCCCATCGCTGCAACGTTCGCATTGATGGTGCTGACTGGGTAGCGCCGCCTGGTGTTCCCGCAGTCAACGACGAATTTAACGGTCGCGTTGGTTTGTTTGTGGCCGAGTGACGTGCAGAGTTGGCGCGTTTGGATTCGGGACCGGTTGCAGAATTGTCGTGACGCACGACGTGTTGCGTGGGTTCAACCCGCAAGATGAGCGATTCGCGTTTCAACGATGCGCTTTCGGACAAGGCGCAAGTTCACAACGCGCTGTCAAACGAA
>JBDTTO010000290.1:0-5031 GCA_039930585.1 Gemmatimonadaceae bacterium | reverse complement strand
CTGGACGAACCCACAACGTTTCTCGATATCCGTCACGAGATGACGACATTCGAACTGCTGCACACTTTGCGCGGTGACGGCGTGACGGTCGTGCTGGCAACGCACAATCTGAATCTCGCCGCTCGTTATGCGGATAGTCTCGTCATGATGCACGAAGGGAGAATTGTGGCAAGCGGAGCTCCGACCGAAGTGTTGACGGCCGCGCAGGTTGAGCGCGTTTATGACTGGCCAGTCGAGATCGTTCATCACTCAGAAGGATCGCCGCAAGTTGTGCCCAGCGGAATGGTGGCCACATGAGTCTCGCAATTCGAGTTCTGCGCGCAGCGACGTGCGCGTTTGGATTGATGATTGCGCATTCTGCGAACGCACAGGTGGCCGGAGAAATTCGGGGTCGCGTCACGGACGCAGAAACCGCGCGGCCAGTCGCAAACAGTCGCGTTGAAGTGAGTGGTCGAACAGAGACCGTGCGCACCAGCGCAGATGGCTCGTACATCGTGCGCGGACTCGAGCCGCACACATACACCGTCACCGTGCGCGCGCTCGGTTTCGCTGTCTACACGCAAGAAGTCGAAGTTACGAACGGCCGCAGCACCATCCTTGACGCGGCGCTGAAAGCACGTGTCGCGCTGTTGAGTGACGTGCAGGTGCGCGCAGCGCGCGACACGGTCGCAATGAACGCGACGGTCATTGACCGCATCGCCATCGAACAATCCGGCCGACGCGATCTAGGCGAACTGCTGCAGACCGCGCCCGGGGTGGTTGTAACGCAAGCGGGTGGACCCGGCCAAACGAGTCATGTTTCGATTCGAGGATCCAGTGCAAATCAGGTGCTGGTGCTCGTCGATGGCGTGCCGCTCAATTCCGCCATTTCTGGCAGCGCTGATTTGTCGCGCGTTGCTCTTGAAACCGTTGACAAGATTACCGTTCGCACGGGCGCACAGTCCGCGCGGTATGGACCACGAGCCATGGCCGGCGTGATTGAAATCGAAACGAGAAAGCCGCGTCAGGAGTTGTCGACGTATGTTCGCACGGGTGCGTTGGGTGAACACAACGCGTCACTGGCCGCCGGCAACACAACCACGCTCCGCACACTGAACCTCGGCGCCTCACTATCGGCCGACTATCGCACGGTTCAAGGCAATTTCGCGTACACGTTGCCAGCGTTGCGCGGTGGGGGGCGTGCGACGCGCGTCAATTCCGACGCAACATCGAAGCAACTGCTGGGCGGTGTTACGCTGGATGGTGATTTCGGCTCTGTTGCCCTGCGCGGCACCTGGCAGAACACTGAGCGCGGTTTGGCCGGAACGATTATTCAGCCATCAAGCACCGGTCGTCAGGGGCATTCGCGGTTGAGCACCGGTGCTAACGCGCAGGGCGCGGTGCGTCGGGTTGCGTGGACGCTCGCGACTGACGTCACGCACGAAGAGGGCACGTTTATTGATCTGACGCCGCCGTTCGGTCAGGCTTTTAATGATACGATCAGCGCAACGAGCATCATCGCTTCTGGCAGCGCGACAGTTGGCTTGCGTGCGATGTCAACATCCGCCGGTGCTGAACTTCGCACACTCGATATCAGCAGCACGATGCTGGCGCCGAGCGCTCCGCATTGGCAACAGCTGTCGGGCGTGTGGGCCAACACCCGATACAGTCACGCACTGTTGTCCACGGGTTTGCAGTTTGATGCGGAACTCAGCGCGCGCGCTGATCACAACTCGCTTAACCATGACGCCGCGTTCTCGCCGCGTGGTTCAGTGCGCGTTTCGCGCGGAGTAATCTCAGGCTCGTTCTCGATGGGATCGGGTTACGCGCCACCAACACTCTCAGATCAATTCTTTCACGAGGGTGTTCAGGTTCGCGCAAATCCAGGGCTCAGGCCGGAGCGCACGCGACGGGATATTGAAGGACGTCTTACCCTGCGTGAAACGGAAATCAGTGCGTTCGTAGTCTCTGGTGAGGCCGCCGCGTATCGCTCGAACATTGACGGTATGATTTTGTGGCTGCCGGATTTCCAGTTTGTCTGGAGCCCGACCAACTACAACGTTGATCGTTCGGGATGGGAAACAAGTGGCAAGATCGCAGTTCCGGTAACGCACGTTCAAGTGCAGGCAACGCTCAATCGCAACGACGTCACTTATGCGGGCGGCGTCATCAATGGCCAGGTTGCGTATCGCCCGCGCAACTCTGCAAACGTGAGCGTCGCGTTCTCGCCCAAACTGTTTCGCGTCGACATCAGCAATCGTTACATCGGCACCCGACGTACCATTGCTGGTTCCGGGCTCAATACACTCGATCCGTATTGGATGAGTGATGCCAAAGTTTCTACTGCGACCGTGAAATACGGCTGGAATTTCAGCCCTGCGTTTGGCGTGGAGAATGTATTCAACCGCGCCGCCGCCATGCTGGTGGATTACCCGTTTCCCCCGCGCACGTGGACAGTATCGCTTCGCGTGCGACGTTCAACCTCACAGCCTTCCTGACGAAACATGTCTTTTCAATTGAATCACAAGTCGACGCCGACTTTCGTGCGCAAAACAATCTTCGCCGTTGGCGCGATCGCGCTGGCGATCGTCGCTGCGTGTGCCGATGACGGCGTAGTCGAGCCAGTGCACGCACCAGGATTTCTGGGCGGTGTTGCCGGCAATCGCGAAATTGGCGTGGTCGTCAATTCAGGTGGCAAGTCCATCACGATGTTTCAGCTGGGATCGCCAACGACCACGCAAACAATTGCGTTGGGCAGCAGTTCGACGATTACGCCAACAGGATTATCCCTCCGACTGCGGAAAGCTGCGGTACCTCTGGGCAACGCCGCGAGTGTTGCACTGGTGAATCTCGAAACGGCCACCGTGCAGAAGTTCTTCACGTTTGCGAGCGGTAACGCGACCGGTTCGGCATGGAGCAACGACACAACGGTATTTGTCGCGAACACCAACACCAACAAAGTCGGACGCTTTTACACGACGCAGTCCGCAACCGAAATCACCGCGTTGGCTGACGTCGCGATCGCGCCAACCGCTGTTGAAGTTGCCGGCGGAAGAGTGTTTGTCATCTCTGGCAACTTCACTGATTTTCCGCCAACGGTGCAGGGCGTTATCACTGTACTTGATCCGGTTTCGATGGCGAGAGTGGTCACCATTCCAAGCGGTGGTATTAATCCACAGGACGCTGCAGTTGGTCCGGACGGTTTGTTGTACGTACTGAACACCGGCGATTACACCGCGCAGGGCACAATCGCAATCGTCAATCCCGCGACGTTTGCCGTTGAAGTGATTCCGAACATTGGCGTTGGTCAGGGCTCAATCAGCATTGACGCAAACGGTCTCGCGTACCTCTCAAGTTTTTCGGGCGCGACCGTGGTTTGGAATACCAGGACCAAAACTTTTGTGCGCGGAACGGCTGATCCGCTCTGCGCCAAACGCGCGAGCACTGGTTTGTGTCGCGGTGCGTCGGACGCCACCTCGGGTGCCACTGGCAAAGTGTATCAAACGTTCTTCGGCAGCACGTCGCAGGGATTGCCGCCATACGTGTTTGTCTACAACCCAACAACGTTTGCGTTGAGCGACAGTATTGCAGTTGGACCGGCGCCAATTTCCATTTCGATTCGCACGTTCTGAGTGGTGCTGCAAGCCATGCGGTTGCGTTGATGATCACATGAACACTTCGGCCATCAACGCGCTGCGCTTATCGCGCAAGCCTAAAGCTGCGCGTTTTGAGGCATCGTGTTCGGATTGCGCCGCGCTTCCAACACTGCGGTGAGCGTTGCCGGATCAATTGGCTTGACGAGATGCATGTCAAAACCAGCGTCCGTTGAACGCTCCTTGTCGTGCTCCTGTCCCCAGCCGCTGAGCGCAATCAGCAACATGTCCTTGCCCCATGACTGCGCGCGCAGACGACGCGCCATGTCAAATCCATTGAGATTCGGCATGCCGATATCAAGCAGACACACGTCAGGTTTGAATACCTCTGCGACTTCAATGCCTTCCAGGCCATCGTTCGCGGTGCGCGTATCATGCCCCATGAAATTGAGCATCATCGACAAACTGGTGGCCGAATCCTTGTTGTCATCAACCACCAGAATACGATGCCAGTTCGTCATTGAAGTGGACTTGCGATTGTTCTGGTGTTCCTGCGCATGTGGTTCTGTGCTGAGCGGAATTCTCACGATGAATTCACTGCCCAGTCCTTTGCCTTCGCTGCGCGCTTCAACGGTTCCGCCGTGCAAACCCACCAGTCCCTGGACGAGG
Organism: Gemmatimonadaceae bacterium; assembly: GCA_039930585.1. Taxonomy (GTDB): domain Bacteria; phylum Gemmatimonadota; class Gemmatimonadetes; order Gemmatimonadales; family Gemmatimonadaceae; genus Gemmatimonas. The sequence continues at coordinate 790 of JBDTTO010000290.1, read as the reverse complement.
GTGAGTCCGATACCAAGACCACCCTCTGTGCGGTCGAGTGCATCGGCTTCCTGCGTGAAGCTATCGAAGACATGCTCCAGCATTCCCGCGCTCATTCCAACGCCGTTGTCTTTGACCAAGATGACGGCATCATCCCCATCGCGCTTGGCGCTTACTGTCACTCGCCCGCCGCTGGGCGAGAATTTCGCCGCGTTGGTCAGGAGGTTTGCGAAGACCTGAATCATGCGCGTCGAATCCGCGTCCACACACAGCTGCTCTCCCGTCACATCGACTACAAGCTCGATTTTCGCTTGCAGGTAATGCGGACGTGACGTTTCAACGGCGCTCTCCAGCAACGTCGCGATGTCGAACGTGTGACGCTTGAGTTCAATCTTTCCAAGATTGAGGCGACTCAGGTCGAGCAGATCGTCAATCAGTCGCACCATGTGTGTCATCTGTCGATCCATCACGCCGTGTGCATACTCAACGGCCACATCATTACCTTTCGCCAACCGCGCGACTTCGAGCGCATTGCGAATGGGTGCGAGCGGATTTCGCAACTCGTGCGCAAGCGTCGCGATAAACTCGTCCTTTCGACGCGTTTCTTTCACTATTGCGAGTTCACTGGCCCGTCGATCGGTCGTGTCGCGCGATGAACCGGCAACCGCTTCCACATTGCCGTTCGCATCGAACACAGGCATCAGAATGTATTCGAACGTGCGCCCGCCAAAACCTGTCTGGTACGGCGTTTCGAAACGCAACGGCTTTCCACTGCTCACAACGTCGCTCACCTGCGTCATGAACAAAGTTG
>JBDTTO010000289.1:0-5033 GCA_039930585.1 Gemmatimonadaceae bacterium | reverse complement strand
AAGCGGATCCTCCGGACAATGCCGATGAATTCGCGCAACGATTTGCGTCGTCGTATCTCGCAAAGAGTGGTTACTCAGCACGCATTCAAGAATGGATTCCAGAATCCATCAACGTTCCGTTCATTGATCTTCGTCTCGCCGCGGTTGTGGACACCACGCATTTTCAGCGAGACGTTGGAATTCTGGCGCGCAAAAACGGCCGCATTGAAGGGCGCGCGATTCCCAGTGGTGCGGTCACTATTCTGACTGCAGCAATTCCCTTTCCGAACGGCAACGTGATTACCGTAGCCGTTCCGCCGCTGAATTTGCCGACGTCCGGCGATCCGTTTGAAACGCTGACGGGATTGTCCATCAGCGCGCGCGCTGAACCGCCGTATCGCCTTACGCTGAACAATGGCGAAGCGGAACGAGAGTATGGCGCGAGCAATGGAAATGCGTCCACCGCACTGTTGGAGCAACGCGTTGTATGGCGCCGCAGCGGAAACGTGATGCACGGCGATGGCGTGAGCGGCAATCGCGTAGAAAATCCCGTGCACGTGGAGATTGACATGCGCGGTCCGGCCGAGTTGGTGCCGCGTGGCGCGCTGCTGGTCATGTTCGATGTGGCCGCAGTGATTTTTCTATGGGCGGTGAGCGCTATGTCCGACGGCGCGTTGTGGCGCTGGCTGCGACGACGTGGACGTCAATGGTCGCGGTCGTATCGCGTTCGACTGAGTCTCGCCCTTCTCGCATTTTTTGCGGTTCCTGCGGCAGCTTTCGCGGGTTGGGCCGCGTTCCGACTGCGCGAAGATGATCAGTCTGCGCGCGAACTGATCGTTCGCGAAGCGTTACGCGTGGCCGCGCTTGAACCGAATCAATCGGCGTTGGCGGAAATGTCAGTGGACGTTGGCGCGTCGCTGTATTTGTTTCGTGATGGTCAGCTCACCGTCGCCAGTGATTCGTTGTTGGACCATTTGTCGCCAGTCGGCCGATTACTGCCGCGAAATCTCTTCGACGAGAATACCAGCGGCGATGTTGAAGACTTCGCCGCAGTCACCATTCCGACGGGGGTGAACACTGCGCTCGTTGGATATCGCCGGGTGCGTATTGCCCATGACGCCGTGGTCAACGCCGATACATCGACGTCGGGAATTTTGTCGCGCGCCAACGCAATTGTTGCCTCACCCGCGCGCGGTAATGACTACGAGCTGGACGAACGACGCACGGATCTCGCCGTGCAGGTTTTGTTTGCACTGTCCATTGGTGCGCTCGCCGCACTCTGGTTGAGCGGCGTGGCCTCACGCACCCTGGCACGACCGGTCGGAACTCTTCGAGAAGCAGCACTCGCGCTTGCGGCTGGTCAGCGCTCGGTCAGACTCGCCGGGTCGCCAGCCGAATTCGTGCCGGTGTTCAGCGCCTTTGGGCAAATGGCGGGCGATCTTTCGGCCAGTCGTGATGCGTTGGAGGCGGCGCAACGTCGTACCGAAGCCGTGCTGCAACACGTCGCAAGCGGCGTGCTTGCAGTGCATCCTGACGGCGCGATCATCATCGCGAATCCGCGCGCGGAAATCATGCTTGGAGTTCCGCTGCGTACCGGCACTCAAGTGGCGCAACTGGAAGAACACACGCAGCTCGTTGCACTTTTCGCCCGTGTCACTTCGTTTCTCATTGGCCGTTCGGATGACGCCTCGTTTGACATCACGATCAATGCGCGTCAGCTCAACGCGCGCTTGACGCGACTGCCGGCTGGTGCCGTGTTGACGCTGGACGATGTCACGGAACTGGCGTCTGCACAGCGCGTGCTGGCATGGGGTGAGATGGCGCGCCAGGTCGCGCATGAAATTAAAAATCCTCTCACGCCAATACGACTCGGCGTACAACATTTGCGACGTGCGTATCGCGACAAGCGTGGCGACTTCGGCGACATTCTCGAAACGAATGTTGGACGAGTGTTGGAAGAAATTGATCACCTCGATGAAATCGCGCGTGCGTTCAGTCGTTATGGGACGGCGCCTGCCGAACGCGAGGCTCCGCAACCGGTTGCGTTGAACGAAATTGTGCGTGCGGTGCTCGCTCTGGAATCGCTGGGAGACAGCGGAGTGTCGTGGACATTTCAGAGCAATGTTGATGCGTCGGCGGATAAAGCGTGGGCGCGCACCGTTGAGCTCAAGGAAGTCCTCATCAACATTCTGGAAAATGCGCGACTCGCGCAGGCGACCACCGTCGAAGTGCGACTCGATCAGTTTGACAATTCACTTCGCATCCTGGTAGTGGACGACGGAAGCGGTATTGCCACAGATGTCTTGCCCCGAATTTTTGAGCCGCATTTTTCAACCCGCACCAGTGGCAGCGGACTGGGGCTCGCGATCAGCCGGCGCTTGATCGAAGGCTGGGGCGGAACTGTGGACGTTTCAAGTGAAGCGGAGCACGGAACGACTGTCCGTATTTTGTTGCGCGCCGCGAACTAGCACGCGGGGTTAGAATTCCCGGATGCCGCGCCAACCGCTCGCTTCACCCCACCGATCAACGGAAGTCCCGCCGCCTCATTTGGCGGACTGGGTGCTGCCGCCCGGATGGAGTTGGGGAGGCGAAGGCCTGTCTCGTGAGCACCGGCACTATCAGGAAGTGATGGATGCGCTGGGGCGTTCACTTGCGCTTGTAAGTGCGCCGAATCCAGATCACGAAGAATGGTTGGCCAACGAAGCGCGCGCGCTGGCGCATCGCAATCATCCATCAATTCCAACCACGTATCACTATTGGGCGACATACAGCGCCAATCGTCGCGGCCCGGGATATTTGCGTCGTTGGATTACTGGTGAAACGGTAACGAGCCGAGTCACGCGTCAGGGACCGGAGACGGTGCCGTTTGTGTTGCAAGTGTTACGCGAAGCCGGATCGACGCTCGCATATTTGCACGATACGGGAAGTGCGCACGGCGCCGTGTCGCCAAGCACAGTCTGGCTGACTCCAGGTGGGCGCCTGTGGTTGTTGGGTTGGGAATGGGTGCTGCATCGCGATCAGATTCCGTCGAATCTGCAACCGGATCCGATGTACACGGCCTGGGCGCCGGAGTGGGCAAAAGGTGAATGGTCGCCAACGGCATTGAGTGATCAGTGGCAGTTTGCGGCAATGTTGTTTACGGCGCTCACGGGTGAAGTGCCGCCGGATGACCACGTGCCACCTGTCACGCTCATGCGACCGGACTGTCCGGTTGTACTCGCGCGCGTGATCGAACAGGGATTGCAGCCTGATCCCGCAGCGCGTCATTCGTCGGTTGCGACCATGGTGCGCGAAGTTGATCGCGGTATTTCCGTGCACACAAAACTGGTGGCGCCCGAAGGCGATGAAGTGCCGTTTGATAAGCAGTCACCCGAAGCGCGATTGCGGTGGGCCACTGGCGATGACTACGAGATTCTCGCGCCGCTCGGGCGCGGGCAATTTGGCAGTGTGTGGCGCGCGCGCGATTTGTCGTTGTCGCGCGAAGTGGCCATCAAAGTTCTGCATCCGCACATTTCAAAAGACGACGTCGCCGTCGGACGTTTTCGTCGCGAGGCGCGTCTCGCTGCGCAACTGGCGCATCCAGCCATCGTGCCTATCTACGACACCGATAGTCAGGGCGACATCGTGTGGTATACGATGGAGCTCGCCGAAGGCGGATCGGTTGCGAGTCTCGTTTCGCAAAGCGGACCGCGCAGTCTCGAAGAAATCGCGCCGCAAATCGATCAGATTCTTGAGGCGTTAATTGCTGCGCACGTCAGCGGAATTATTCATCGCGATCTCAAGCCGGAAAACATTCTGATTGATCGCTATCAACGCTGGCGCATTGGCGATTTCGGAATTGCGTACGCATTGGGTGACGAAGCGGCTGGCAGCTCGGGCACGCCCTCCTTTGCAGCGCCTGAACAATTGCTGGGAGAATCACAGGGCCCGGCAACAGACTGTTACGCGCTGGCGAGCATTGTCTACTACGTGCTCACAGGTGTGCCGCCGTTTGGCGAAGGCACCAGTGAGATGATTCTTTCGCAGCAGCTTTCGGCAACGTTGCCGCAGCGTCTCGCGGCGGCCGATCTACCAGAGGCGCTGGTTGATTGGTTGCGTCGCGGTTTGGCCGCGCGCATTGAAGATCGTTATGCAGATGCGGAAGAAATGCGTATCGCGTGGCGTCAGGTGGTGCGAACGTTGAGACGGTTGGAAGATGCGAGGCCCTGGTGGCGCCGATTGCTGGACGGTCCGACGGAAGGCGAGCTGGTAGACACGTTCGAAGAAACTGATTCCACTCGCTGAGATTTGTGCTGGTACAGCAGTTTGTCGGCGCTGGCCAGCAGATCTTCCAATGAGTGCGGTTGCGACGCAGTTACGCGAACATGTCCGATGCTGACGGATAGCGGCGCCGACAGTTCGTTGCGTGCATTCAGTGCGCTGATGCGTTGATTGATGCGGCGCCGAATAACTTCGGCAGCATTCGCATCACCATCAACGGCCAACACCGTAAATTCGTCGCCGCCAAGTCGTGCGACGATATCGGAGTCGCGTACTGCCGCGCGCAGCAACTGCGCCATTGCTTTCAGCGACTTGTCTCCGGCTGCGTGACCGAAGCGGTCGTTTACCTGCTTGAATCCATCGAGATCGGCAAAGAACAACACGAGATCGCGTCCCTGGCGTCGTGCAACGCGAAGCTGTTGTTCGGCCAGTGTGAGAAATCCACGACGATTGTAAAGGCCCGTGAGTTCGTCTGTAAGTGATTCTCGGCGAAGGTTTTCTTCTTCTTTCTTGCGCGCGGCAATATCGCGGATCGTGACGGCGATGCCGCCATCAACCGGAACTGCCTGATGCCACAACCATGTTGTTGCAAACCGGCGCTGGGAAACGCGCATCTCTGACACGATTGATGTGCCGGTTTCAATTGCTTGCACATAGTCGGCGAACAATGCACCGTTGCAACGCAGCGGGGCCGCGTTACTTGTGCGTTGACCGAGCAGCTCTTCGCGCGGCTGACGCAGCAGAGCAGCGCCCGTTGGATTTACATCAAGTAATTCAAAATCGGAGATCGACCC
>JBDTTO010000288.1:0-5041 GCA_039930585.1 Gemmatimonadaceae bacterium | reverse complement strand
TGCATTTCATCGTTATCTGTTCAAGTCGTGGGACATGGCGCTTGAAAAGCAGCTGCTCAACAGGTTTGATCTGGTCGGGAATACGCAAAAGCTCAAAGAGCTCAGCAAGGGCCAGGCACGTCAGGTTGCACTGCTGTGCGCTGTGTGTCATCGCCCGGAATTGCTCGTGCTCGACGAACCCGCCGGCGGATTGGATCCCGTAGCACGGCGTGAATTTCTGGAAACTTCGATTCAGTTGTTGAATCGCGAAGGTTCGTCAATTCTCTTTTCGTCGCATCACATGGGTGATGTGGAACGACTCGGCGGCCGCGCCATTCTCATTGACGGCGGCAAAGTGCGAATCGACAGTGATCTCGACGAACTGCGCGAGAACACATGCCTGGCGGTAATTCCGCAGTACGCCGTAACCAATCTGAGCGACATCGAACGACTGCCCGGATGCTTCGGTGCCCGCGCCCGCACGAACGACTGGCATGCGCTGTTCCGTGGAACGCCCCAGGCAATTCACGCACAGTTGTACGCTGCATTCAATGTGTCGGCGCAGTGCGCGCGCATTCCGCTCGAAGAGTTCTTTGTAGAGCTGGTTGGCGGCAATCGGACGGTCCAGTCAGTATGACGTTCCTTCTATTCAAGCGGTATCTCGCCGAACCGCGACTCATCTGGTCGACGGTTATGGTGTCCAGCATGTTTGCGATGGGAGGCGATATTGGACTTCCTCTCGCGTTTCTTTCGACGTTTGTCACGCTCGTAGTCTATCCGAATCGCTCCAGCCTGTTTGAGTCAGCATTACCAATCAGCGCGCGCACAATTCTGCGCGCCCGCTTGCTCGCGAACTATGCTTTCGCGCTCGCGCCGGTCGTCGCGTGGTTCGCGGCAATGCGATTCTCGCGGTATGCGCAACTTTCGCGGGATACGATGCCCGATATGTTTGGCCTTCGGCCTCTCACGGCCGTCGATCGGGTCGCGTTATGTGTGGTCGTCTTGATTGCCGCAACAATTCCATTCGCAATTCGGCCGCGCGAGAGCAAAACTCCGCCACGAGTGCAAGTGATCGGCGCGGTGGTTTGTCTCGTTGCCGGCAGTGTGTCCATGCTGTCATTTTTGCCTCCGCAATTCAACCTGCTGATAACGGTCATTGTTGCGCTTTCCATTCTGTGGTGGACGTTGCATAACACGCCGCAGTCATTTCAAGTAGCGTCGTTTGCGCTTGAGAAAGAAAGCGCAACATCCGGGTTCTCACGTGCACAGAGCGCTATGGGAAATGTCTGGATCGTTCCGGTTGTACGATCCCTGCTGACACCACAGTGGTTCATCTTCACGGTACTGCTCATTCTGCAATCAAGCCTTGGCAACTGGATCCAGATGGTCGGTATTCAATTCGCCTTGTCATTGCGCCAGAAGTCGGCCTGGTTGGGGGCATTCCCGATTTCGCGACGCACCCGACTCCTGGTGACTTTTGTTCCCGCCATGATCGGAACGTTCGGGGCGATCGTCGCTGGCCAGTTCCTGCACGTTCCAGGCCTTAACGGCCATAAGTTCAATCCGATCTCGTGGCAAGCTGTGTCTACACCTTACGAACACGGCAAATACTTCTCCAGCCCAACAAGCACCAAGTTGATGTTCTGGGAAATCGCGCCGGATGAAATTGCACCGGTCATCACGTCTCCAAGTGGAGAGAGTGTCACCGCATATACGTTGAAAGTGCCTGGCTTCATGTTATACAATCCATATTCGTCAGACGAAAAAAGCAGCAAGAATTTTGTCGCCTGGCAGTACGCGCGCGCGTCGACACGTGTGTACGGTCACGAGGTGCCGTTGCCCGGATCATACGAAGAAGGGTTGGTGTTTCCGAAGCCGTTGTACAGCGCCCCGCGTGTTCAGATTCTAAACGCAAGTGCTGTGCTGTGCGTCTTGTTTCTGCTGTACCTCGGGGCTGAATTTGCGAGGTATCCTGCACCTCGAGGAAAAGGCCCGGTTCAATACTTCGGAGAGGCCTTTCCCATTCTGCCTGGTATCACTTGCATTGCGATTGACGGCTATTACGGCACAAGTCACGGCACACAAATCGTAGTGCCACTCGCTAAGCGATTGCTTTTGAATTTGTCAGACGCGTTGCCTTCCAACATACTTGTTGTCGTGCTCGTGGCAGCAATTCCGGTGGCAATTCTGTACGCGTTAATTGAGTGGCAGTTTGCGCGCACGGAATTCGTACCCGTCGCTGTCGTCAAGAAACCGTAGTCGCAACTCAGCCTGGCTCAAGATATGGCCGCGTTCCAGCTCTCTCTACAAATCACTGCGGAAAGCAATCTCGCGGCCTGTTCCTTTGCAGACTCAAACCGACAGCGCTACCGCGCCGCCACCACCGACGTCGTAAACGGCACCGAACCCATGCTCGAGCCCCACGACATTTCGATGACACCACGCGTGCCCGACAACGCTTTCACCGCAATCGTGAATTCCTCAACGTGACTGGGCGTAGGCGTCATCGTTAATGCAACACGACCAATGTCCTGCGACGCATCGTACTGGGTGCCCCACTGCCCTGTCTGTTTGTTCACGATCAGGAACGTGCCACTCTTTGTGTGTTGCACCCACAACGTGTACATGCCCGGCACCAGCTTCATCGTTCCAATGTCCATCGTACGTGTAATGAACAAATGCGTTGCATCATTCGCACCGGCGCGCCACACTGAATCAAACGGCACCAACGTTCCACCCCACACCGTACGCTCACGGACCATCGGACGGCCGTAATCGATCAACACCATGCCGCCCGGCCCGAACGAACCACGTGCTTCGTCACGCACGGACAACACACCAGTTGGTTTCATGCCGCGCGCGACCGACGCCACGTCAAACGACTTCGTGCCGCGCGACGCCATCGCTTTGTTCGTCGTGTACGAACCATCAACCGATTGCAACATTCCCTTCGCGTCGTAACGCAACAACATCGCGTACGCGCCACCACGCAATCTGAGCGTGTCGGCCCCCGCTGCCGACAATCCCGTCATCGACACGCCGCCCGCCAATCCAATCGCCGGAAGCGAATCAATTGACGTCCCGCTTTTCTTGAGCGCCATCAACACTTCGGTCGGCCCGTACACAAACGTCGGAAAGTTCATCATCGCATGGCTCACCGCAAACGCACGACGTTGCACGCTATCCGGAAACACATTTTCGCGAATCGCCGAATCGGCTGTGAACCTGAAACGCGTCGTCGTTGGCGCATTTGCCACCGGTGTCCCATCGCCGTTCAAGCGCGTTATGTTCGCCAATGTTGGCCGATTGTCCGCACCGACGGTCATATCATACACAACGCGCGAAACCGCCGGCCCGTTACGCTGCACCATCTCACCAGAAATTTTGTTGCCCGATCGTGTGTACTGCTCGATGGCCACCGTATCGGTTCCAAGTTTGTACACCAACGACGCCGTTTGCGCGGAAAGCGACGGCGCTACCAACAGTGACGCGGTGACAGCTAAAAACGCGGGATTGAAACGCATGATCCTGTTTGCGGAGGGAGTGGAACGATTGAAGAGAAACCAATACATCAGCGCGGAAACCACGGAGTATCCGGCGTAGCAACGTCGCTATGCACGACATCAATGTACGAATTGCAGATCGAGCATGTAATCATGGCCGAACGAGGATCCAGCATACTGCGATCCGGAACGTGAACCTCCAGATACGCAACGCCAACTACCGGGGGTGAGCCGATCCCAAGCTTTTCCGGATCCACCAGACAGTTGGCGCGAATGCGTTTCGGATAGACAGGACGTACGTCGATTTTCTGCTCCCGCATCAGCATTTCGATGGGTCGCAGATGTTCACAGACGTCGCTGGCGTTCGGGTCTTCGTTGAAATCGATTTCTTCGTCAGACCAATACTCACCGCGCTGAATGCGTTCCACGTACTTTCGACGCACTGGATCATTCGCCATTGCCGCGAGGCGCAGGCGTTTCTCCTCCGCTACCCTCGCCATGATTTTGGCGTCGCGGGCCTTTCCGAAGAAAATGTCGAGAAAATTGTCCAGTGAATCGCCAAACACGCTCACTGGCTTATGTCGCGCGCGCGGCTATTCCACTTGCCGCCGCGTCCTTCCGTCGACGCGACAGTGCGAACGCCGCAATCAAGCTCGTCAGAAGTGCAACGGGCAGCGGCTCAAGAAACGTCATCGCGCTGTTGTACAGCGGATTGCGGTACATCTCGGCGAAATGATTCATCTCGGCAATCGTGGCATCGATCTTTGCCTGCGAGGCGCCGGACGCTTTGGTTTTCGCAATCACAGATTCGCTGTAGGTCTTTTCGAAGTCACCGACCATGCCACTGAAGAACATGATTTCCCACGCGGCCACGTAAAAGACGCAGGTGATGAGCGAAATCAGGATGCCGGTTTTGAACGCTTTACCAAAAGTGATGCGTCCCTGCAGGTGATTGTCGCGGTAGGATCGAACGCCAAAGTAGACGACCGAGAAACCCAGGACCATCGTGGCGTAACCGGTGATCAGGCTGTGACCCATGTTGAACTTCTGGGTCAGCGTGAAGACCACCATGAGACATAGACCGATCACGACCCCTGATATCAAACCAAACTTGATGACTACCTGTTTCACGTCGGTGCTCCGGAGGGTTGAAGGAGGCGGCAGGATAGGCCGGCTATCCGACTTTGGGCGTCACACGTTTGGGTGATTTTACCGAAAATGTCCAAAAATCATGCATTTGGGTGACCTCAAGGGAGGATACCGAGCTCCTTTCCGGCCTGCACCGCCTGGGTTCGCCGGCGCGCGTTCAGCTTTTCGAAGAGACGCCGCGAGTGCGTTTTCACGGTGTTTTCGCTGACGAAGATCTGGGCGGCGATTTCCTTATTGCTGAGTCCGCTTGCGATGAGCTCCAGAATCTGCAGTTCGCGCGGAGTAAGTCCGGCCGACGCCAATCCGGCGGGATTGCGCGTGAACTCTGCGGCTGCTGGCGCGCTAAACTCTTTAATGACAATAGTTTCCGGCTTCTTTGTGATCTTGAGCCCGAGCCAGATCCCGAGTGC
>JBDTTO010000287.1:0-5042 GCA_039930585.1 Gemmatimonadaceae bacterium | reverse complement strand
ATACCACCATCAACATTACCACGCCCGCTAACACGTGCAGTCCGTGAAAGCCGGTGATGGTGTAAAACAGTGACGCGTACGCGTCATCGGAGGGGTCGCCTGAACTTCGGCGATACTCCCAGAGTTGCAGTGAAAGGAAAGCAATGCCCAGAACCAGTGTGCCGCCTACAGCGGCGAGCGCGCGTGCATGTCTTTGGTGTTGTACTGCGCGCTTACCAATTTCGACGGTGACACTGCTTGTCAACAGCAGGAGCGTGTTCAACAACGCCAATCGCAGTTCGGGCGCCCCGTGCGTTGGAAATGCATTGGTGCTGCTCGACGCGAGGTAGAAGTAGGCGGCCAGGGCATACAGAAAGAACGCTCCTTCCGTAACCAACAAGCAGATCATTCCCCACCACGCAACCGACTGGATTCCGGCTCCTTCCAATTGCAATTCGCCATCGCGAGTGCGTGGCGTACGCTCGATCGTTTGCGGATTGGGCCAAAGCCAGATCATCACGGACGTCAGCACGCCCGCAAATCCCACCGCGCAAAGGACAACGGAACCTGCAAGCAATCCGACGAAAGCGGCCGTCAGCGTGAGTGCAACTGCAAGCGGTGCATAGGAATCGCCAGGCATGCGCAGGACAACATTTGGTTCCGCATCGAGCACCGACGTTCCAACAGTTTCACGACCATCAACGAGCAGCAATCCGTTTGCAAACGTCGATCGAGCGGTGCTGTGTTGCAGGCGATCCTCCCACAACGGATGGCGGCTTCCGATAGTGGGAATGACCGCAAAATTGTACGGCGGCGGCGGTGATGACGTTGCCCATTCCAGTGTTGGTGCATCCCACGGATTATTGCCGGCCGCCGGCCCGCGACGATAGCTGATCAGGACATTGACGAAGAACAACAGCATACCAAACATCAGCACGAATGCACCCACCGTTTCAAGCAGGTTGAGCGGACCCCACCCCATTTCCGCGGCGTACGTATAAATGCGTCGAGGCATACCCAGCATGCCCACGAGATGCATCGGGAAGAACACCAGATTCGTTCCAACGAACGAGATCCAGAATCCCCATTTGCCGACGCGTTCATTCATCATCCGGCCGGTCATTTTCGGGAACCAGTAATAAACGGCACCAATGACCGGAAACACATTGATTCCGACCAGTACGTACTGGAGATGCGCGACCACGAAATACGTATCGGTCAGTTGCAGGTCGAATGGAACGGCGGCGGTCATGACGCCGGTCACGCCGCCAATCGTGAACAACGCCACGAAGCCGGCCATGTACAGAAACGATGTTGTGCGTCGCGGGCGGCCCAGCCAAATGGTCGCGAGCCACGAACAGACCCCGACGGCGCTCGGAATGGCAATGACAATGCTGGCGCCGGCAAAGAACGACAGACCGAGCGGAGGAATGCCCGTCGCAAACATGTGGTGCAACCAAACGCCGAATCCCAACACTCCGGTGACAACGGTTGCGCAGGCAACGAACACATATCCCACCAGTGGTCGGCGACAGAACGTTGGCAGAATATCCGAAACCATTCCCATCGCCGGGAGCACGATCACATACACCCACGGATGTCCGAACATCCAGAACAGATGTTGCCACAGCAACGGATGCCCACCTCCGGCCGGATCGAAAAAGTGCGTCCCGAAACGTCGGTCAAGAAACAAAAACACGCACGCAACCGTGAGGGACGGCAGCGCGAGCAGATTCGACATCGACGCGGTAAGCGTGCCCCATACGATGATTGGCAACCGATTGATGGACATGCCCGGTGCGCGCGTCTTGAGCAACGACACCACGAAGTTTGCCGAACCGACGGTGGTGGATATCGTCAGCAGCGTGAGCGCCAACAAATAGAAATCCACGTTGAGACCAGGATCATACGCACGCTCGGCGAACGGCGGATAACTGAACCAACCCGCATTCGGCATCGCGCCAACAATCACGCTCGAATACAACAGCAACCCCGCCCCGAGATAGATCCAGTAGGAGAGTGCGTTGAGACGTGGGAACGCCATGTCGCGCGAGCCCAGCATGAGTGGCCACAAATAGTTGCTGAACCCCGACAGGATCGGCGACGCGTACAGAAAAATCATGGTCACGCCATGCACCGTGAACAGTTGATTGTACTGTTCGGGCGACAACAGGTGATTGTCGGCGCGCGCGAGTTGGATGCGCATCGCACCAGCCTCCAATCCGCCGACAATCAGAAAAAGGAACGCCGTCATCAAATAGCGCTTGCCGATGATCTTGTGATCAACGGTCGACAACGTCCCGCGCCATCCGCGCACCGTTTCCCATTCACGCTGTAGCGTTGCGTCCAATCCGGGCACGGCGGCGGCGGCCGCTTGCAGCGTGACGGGTGCAGGAGTGGACATGGCGTTAGCGCAGCGACTCGAGATATGTCACAACGGCATTCAACTCATCCGTTGGCATGAGCATGGGCGGCATCTGAACGCCGGGCTTGAGCAGCTGCGCATTGCGCACCCACACCAGCAGATTGGCGTGCGTGTTCCGCACGAGTCCCGCGCCTATCGTAGCGCGTGTCGCAACATGGGTGAGGTCTGGCCCGACGACACCCAGCGCATCGGTGCCGTTCACCGCGTGACACGCGCCGCAGGTACGCACGAACAGTCGCTGGCCCAGTTGCGCCAGACTGTCGGTCACCGCGCGTGCAGCACTCCGTTGCGCGGTAGCCCACTGCTGATACGCGGGCGCACTGTCTGCGATCACAACGCTGCCCATGTGCGCATGTTGCACGCCGCAGTATTCCGCGCACTGACCGCGAAATTCGCCCGTACGTTTCGCCTGAAACCACGCGACGTTTTCCTGCCCGGGAATCGCGTCAGTCTTTCCGGCCAGTTCCGGAATCCAGAAACTGTGAATGACGTCGGGGCTCTCGATGGTGAGTCGCACAACTTCATTCAAAGGAATGTGCAACTCGTTCGCGGTGGTGAATGTGTGTGCCGGAACTCCGTCATCGTATCGCGCTTCCCACCACCACTGATGCGCAATTATGTGGATCGTGACCGCAGGATTTCCCGTTGTACGATTTGTGCGCGCGATTGCCACAGCTGTCGCAGCAAACGTCATCGCCAGGATCAGTGTCGTAATTGCCAATCCCACGTACATCGCTCGCATGCCCGATGCCTGTCCGCGTATTACCGGCGTGCCATGTTCGGGCGCGTCATCGACGGTTGGCTGACGAGCGCGCGTCGCCGGATCGCGCGTGCGAAAGATTGCGGTCACCAACAACAGCGCAACGACAACAACGACCACCGACGCAGCGACCGCGAGCGCCCAGCCCAGCGTTGCCTGATCGATTGCCGGCGCACCCGCCGGTGTCATGAAGTGCTGGGTCTGCAAACTTGGGACGCGAAGTCGCGAAACATCCATTGCCGCAACCGACGACACCGTGTCGAATTTTTCAATTGCCATCGTGCAGCCCTTTCAGCGACGACGCCGCGCCCGTTCGTTGATCGCCCAGGTTGCCTTGCCGGCCCTGATCGGCGCTCATGGCCGCAAACGCGCCGCCATGTGCTTCGATGTAGGCGGTGATCTGCCAGATCTCCGTCTGAGACAACGCACTGCCCCACGCAGGCATGCCGCGAGGCCGGCCCTGAAAAATGGAGTTGTAGATTTGCGCCGGCGCGCCACCATATCGCCAATACGTGTCTGCGAGATTCGGCCCCATGCCGCCAGCGAGTGTGTAACCGTGGCACGCTGCGCAGTTCATGCGCTCGAACAACGCATGTCCTTCTTCAATGGCGGGGATATCGCCGTGAAATGGATTTGCAATATCCGAACCGGCGTCGTTTGGTGCGGCACCGGCCACATCACCCAGCGGAATGGATGCGAGCTGCCCCGCCGCCGGTAACGTCACCTCGTGGAGACCACTGCGCGAAACGTCGGCGCGACCGCCGCAGGACAGCGCTGCCATGACTATCAACAACCTACAAATGCATCGGGCTCGCACGCGCGGTGCAGCGTACCACGAGACATGCATACGCGCGCTCATTTGGCGTTCCTGACAGCGCCCCGGATTAACGAATCGCCCGATCCTCGTGCCGGCATTGACGGCACGTTGGCGCCCAACGCAAACACGTACATCGTGCTGCCGCGCGCAGGAAATCCCGTGTGATCCTGCGTGACCATCGCCGCCCCGCCAACTCCCGTCATGATCGCCACGTATTGATGGCCGTCTGGAGCGCGGTAGGTCATGGGCGCGCCGATGATGCCCGAGCCAAGCTTTCGTGTCCAGAGCAGCGCACCGGTTTTCGCATTCACGGCACGAAACCATCCGTCGACCGTGCCATAAAAGACAACGTCGCCGGCCGTCGCCAGCACGCCGCTGTACACAAGAAACTCTTCTTTGATGGCCCACACCGCGCGGCCTGTCGATGCATTCCACGCAATGAACCCCCCATCGTTGCCCCCGGGTCCAACGTGTCGCGTCATTTCCGCGCCCCAATAGGGCGTGCCCGCGATGTAGCTCACTTCGCGCCCTTTGTAATCCATGCAGATGTTCTGCGTTGGAACGTAGAACAGTCCGGTGCGTGGCGAGAACGCAGATGGCTGTTGATCCTTTGCGCCAATGTCCGCCGGACAGATGTCACGCACCCAGCGTCCTGGCGGTTCCGTGCGTTTGGCGTCGACGATGATCGGTTGCATGGTTGCGCTGTCGATGCCGCTGGCCCAGTTGAGGTGCGCAAATGGCTTGACGACCAGCACCTCGCCAGTGCGGCGGTCGATAGTGTAGGCAAAACCATTGCGGTTGAATTGCACCATTACTTTCCGCATCACGCCGTTGATGGGAAGATTGACCAGAATATTTTCATTGACACCATCGTAGTCCCACTCATTGTGCGGCGTGAATACATACGCCCAGCGCGCCATTCCCGTGACGGGATTTCGGGCAAACACTCCACTGGTCCACAGGTTGAGTCCAGGGCGTTGACCACCATTCCACGGTCCGGTGTTGCTGGTGCCGTAGTAGATGAGATCGAGATCGGGATCGTACGAAATCCAACCCCAGGG
>JBDTTO010000286.1:0-5042 GCA_039930585.1 Gemmatimonadaceae bacterium | reverse complement strand
GCACAAAACGAAACGCGCGCGCACCGTTCGCACCTTCTTCCAGAATTTCTGTTCCCGTGATGTCGCTGGGCACGAGATCGGGCGTGAACTGAATGCGGCGGAAGTCGAGTCGCATGGCATCAGAGATTGACTTGATCATCAACGTCTTTGCCAAACCCGGCACGCCAACCAGCAACGCATGCCCACCCGCCACCATCGCCATCAGAATTTCTTCAACCACGTTATCCTGACCAACAATGCGCTTGCCAATTTCCGTGCGCAGTCGCTGCACCGCAGCAATCAACGCTTCAGGATTCATGCGGCTTGTCTGCTCGGTCACTCCCGTCGCCGTCATCTTTAGCGAACCGCGTAGCGACGACGCGACATGATCAACAGTGTCGCGCCATTTTTCACACCAGCATCAGACAACGATAAATTTTCGTTGCGGATTTCGCTGCCATGCAGTTTCACAACGAACGCATCCAACTCGTCAACGTCGGGCATCAGCACGGCCAACGCAGCTTGCTTGACATGACGCACGGGCGTTGAGGCATTTGCTTCGACACGCACCGCATCCCACACCTCGGCGCCATGCACACGCAAAGTGATCACATCAGCGCGTGACGCATTGCTGGCAACAAGGCTGACAGTTTCTGCGCGCACACCAAGCGACGTCACAAACGGTGCGCTCATGCCTTCACCGCGATGAATGGCGGCAGCGCGTCAAGAAAACGCACAACCTGCTGATCGAACATGTAACTCGAGCCACTCACCATCGTTCCCGCTTCGGTGCTCCAGGCGGCGATTGCGATTTCTTCGCCACCCTGCCCTCGCAGCATCGCATGTGTCGGTCCGCGCTTTTCAGGAAATGCCGCGTACACGCCGCTTTGACGCGAAAAGAATTGCACGGCCTGATCAAGCACCGCCGACGGCGCCATTGATGTGACGCGCTCTTGCAACTGCCGAGTGGACTGCTGATGCATAGAAATTCAGTTCAACCTTGCGAGAAACACTGCGTGAAACGCGACGTGAACGTCTGATCTGAGAAGGCGTGTTGGGAAGCACTGGCACAATGAATTCTCGTGCCGCGCTTCCTCTGATGATAACGCCTGGCTGTGCCTGTCAGTTGAAGAACGGGCCGAATCGCTCGGCAGGCACGCCAACCGGCGGCGACCCGTCCCCTGTCGTGCGGGTTAGCTCGGTTTAGCGAAGGCGCTGTGCGAGATACCCAACCAACTGGCTCGTATTCACGCGGTCCTGTTGCAGGGTATCGCGATCACGCACTGTCACGCTGTCGTCGCCGGCGCTTTCGCCGTCAACCGTGATGCAGAACGGCGTACCAACTTCGTCCTGGCGACGATACCGTTTGCCAATCGAACCCGATTCGTCGTAGTCCACCGTGAACGAGGTGCGCAAATCACTGATCACGCGCTTCGCGAACTCCGGCTGACCTTCTTTTTTGGTGAGCGGGAACACACCCACCTTGATTGGTGCGATGGCCGGATGCAGACCAAGTACGACGCGACCTTCGGACTCGCCTTCGACCGCTTCTTCGCGATAGGCGTTCACCATCGCCGCCAGCGTCACGCGATCGGCGCCAACGGATGTCTCGATCACGTACGGCACGTAGCGCTTGTTGTTCAGCTGATCGTAGTACTCGAGCTTTTTGCCAGAGAACGTTTGATGCTGCGTGAGATCGAAATCGCCGCGATTGTGAATGCCTTCGATTTCCTGGAAGCCCAGTGAGCCGCCAAAATCAAATTCGACATCGAACGCCGCGCGTGCATAGTGCGCGAGTTCGCTACCGGCGTGTTGATGAAAGTTCAGGCGATCGCGGCTCAATCCCAAATCAAGGTGCCATTGCAAGCGCGCCTCTTTCCACGACTCAAACCATTCCATGTCGGTGCCAGGTTCGACAAAGAATTGCATTTCCATCTGTTCGAATTCACGCGTGCGGAAGATGAAGTTGCCGGGCGTGATTTCGTTGCGGAATGCTTTACCAATTTGCGCGATACCGAACGGCACTTTCTGACGCATGCTCTGTTGCACGTTCAAAAAGTTCACAAAAATGCCCTGCGCAGTTTCCGGACGCAGATACGCGATGCTCGCCGAATCCTCCAGCGGGCCCATCGTCGTTTTGAACATCAAATTGAACTGACGCGCTTCGGTTAACTGACACGCATCGTACTGGCCAGGCTGCTTGCTTGGCTTCTGCGGGCAACGCGCATCCTGCAACTTGTCGGCGCGAAAACGGCCTTTGCACGTTTTGCAGTCAACGAGAGGATCAACAAAACCGGCAACGTGACCGCTCGCTTCCCATGTTTTTGGATGCATGAGAATCGCAGCATCGAGACCTTCGATGTCGTCGCGCACGCGCACCATGCTGTTCCACCAACGATCCTTGATGTTGCGCTTGAGCTCAACGCCAAGCGGACCGTAATCCCACACGGAACCAGTGCCGCCGTAAATCTCGGAGGACTGAAAAATGAAGCCGCGTCGTTTGCATAACGAGACAAGCTTGTCCATGACTTCGGGTTGGCCGGCCATCAGAGCACGTTGGGTGAAGGGGTTTGCGCGAGCACACTGGCAACAATCTTTTTGCCATGGTCTCGTCCGTTCTCAATAAAGATCTTGTTTGCGTCAAATCCAGACGCAATCACTCCCGCGACATACAAACCAGACTGCGTGGTTTCCAGCGTCTCGGCGTCATGCGCCGGAACTCCCGTAACAGGATCAGACGGCACCCCGGCAGCGTTCAGCAGCAAGGTTTCCGGTTGATAACCTGTCATCGTGTACACCTGCGTTGCGGGAATGCGGCTTTCGCCATGCTGATCACGCACAACCACCGCCTCGTGTTCAACCGCGATAACGCGCGAGTTGAATCGCGCCACGATCACGCCTTCAGTAAGTCGTCCCACCATGTCCGGACGTACCCACGGCTTCACGTTCGCATCGAGATCGGGGCCATAGTGCACCAGCGTCACGCGCGCGCCGGCGCGATACAAATCAAGCGCGGCATCAACGGCTGAATTTCCGCCACCAACAACAACGACGGGTTCGTTCCAACTGCCGTGCCCTTCGGTATATCGATATGCCACGTGTGGCAACAACTCACCAGGCACACCACCCAGCCGATTCGGGCGACCGAAGTATCCAGTGGCCACAACAACCGCGTGCGCAAACGTCACATGCACTTCGCCAGAGCGTTTGCGCGAGTTCACTTGCCAGCGAGGCATGCGCGTCGTGATCTCGACGTCATCATCAACACCGAATTGCACATCGTCGTTGCCCAGCCGATCAATTGATTCCACTCTTTCGTATTGCCGCACGCTCACGTCATACAGCGACGCAACGCCTCGATAATACGCCAGGGCATCACGACGCGTGGGTTTGTCTGTCGCAACGATAAATGGAATGTCTCCGATCGACAAACGTTCGGCCGTGCTGAAGAAATTCATGTACGCCGGATACGACGCCAATCCGTTCACCAGCGACCCGCGATCAAAACACACCGCACGCAAACCCGCGCGCTTCGCCGCTATTGCTGCAGCAAGTCCGCACGGGCCGGCGCCAATAATCGCGAGATCGACGGTGTTGATCACATCAACTATGCGTTTGAGTTCACGCCAATGATCTGATCGCGACGCGTGCCAACGCTCACGAACGAAATCGGAGTTTCGCACAACGACTCGATGCGATCGAGATACGCGCGCGCCTTCTCTGGCAGATCGCTCAACGTGCGCGCATCCTGCGTCGGTTCCATCCAACCGTCAAACCACTCGTACACGGGTTCCGCACGTTCCAACAGCGACAAATCAGCCGGGAACTCCGTGTGTGTTTCGCCATCAACGCGATATCCCGTGCAGACGGCCAGCTTTTCCAGCGTATCAAGTACGTCGAGTTTCGTCACGGCCAAACCTGTCAAACCGTTCACGCGCGCAGCGTACCGAACAACAACGCCATCAAACCAACCGCAGCGACGGGCACGACCAGTGGTCGCACCAAATTCGTTGCCGAGTGTGCGCACGTTTGTTTGAAGTGGCTCTTCGAATTCTGTGGGAAGCGGACCCGCGCCGACACGCGTCGTGTACGCTTTCACAACGCCAAGCGCCGACTGCAATGACAACGGTGAGATTCCAACGCCCGTTGCAGCGCCGCCGCTCGTTGTGTTGCTCGACGTCACGTATGGATATGTGCCGTGATCCACATCAAGCAGAGAACCCTGCGCGCCTTCAAGCAGCACCGCCGCGTTGCTCTTGATCGCGCGATGAATCAACAAACCAACATCATCGGCAACACTCAACAAACGCGGCGCCAGTGCGGCCAGCGTTGCCATGGTGTCATCAACAGATGCGCGCGCATCGCTTCCCGAGAGTTGCAAGCGCGAATTCGCGTGCGCAACACCACGCTCAACGCGCTCGCGCAGTTTGTCCGGCCAACGCAAATCCAGCACGCGCACGCCACGCCGCGCAATCTTGTCTTCATACGCCGGACCAATGCCGCGTCCCGTAGTGCCGATTTCCTTGCTGGCCGAACTCGCGCGATCAACGAGTTTGTGATACGGCATCACGAGATGCGCGCGTTCGCTCACGTACAGGCGACCTTCAACGTCAATGCCGTCGCTGACGAGTTCGTCGATTTCGGTGAACAGCGTTTCGGGATCAAGCACAACACCGTTGCCAATCGCGCACCGCACGCCCGCGTGCATGATGCCCGAGGGAATCTGGTGCAGCACAAACGTCTTGTCGCCAATGTGAACGGTATGACCGGCGTTCGCGCCGCCCTGATAGCGAACCACCCAGTCGGCGCGTTCGGCAAGCACGTCCACCAACTTGCCTTTGCCTTCGTCGCCCCACTGCGCGCCAACTACCACGACTGTACGCGTCGTTGAATCGAACATGTAAATCTCTGGTCGGGCGACCGTGTCTTGAACGCCGGCCGAGCTGCAGGAAAAAGCGCTCGTGCCAGGTGTTCGGCTACGGCCCCCCGAGCGGGAGCGCCGACACAGCCGCGCACAAAAAACGGCCCGCGCACGATGCGCGGGCCGTTGATGGAATCTATGC
>JBDTTO010000285.1:0-5096 GCA_039930585.1 Gemmatimonadaceae bacterium | reverse complement strand
GAATCACGCAGCACAAACAGCGAATCGAGAAACTTGCCGAGTGTGCGGTCAAGTCTCAGTAGTTGATCATGCAACTCGCGCGAATCGGGCCCGTAGCGATGTCCGACCGCATCCGTAGTCGACAGCGACACCGCGAGAACGTCAGTGCCGTTGCCCAAACCCAACTTCAGTTCGTTGACGCCGTTCAGCGCGAACGCGGCGGTGAGTTCGTCCATCCACGGCACTTCGGTAAAGTCGGCGTACGCCTTCTTCGGATTCGCGTCCAGCTTGTGCGGAAACATGAAATCTTTACCCAGACTTTCAATCGGCTGCGAGTCGGGCTCGGCATATGCGGACGCGGGCAGCAACAGTTCCCACGATTGCGTGAGATACGGCCTGAACATCTGACGCGCATTGAACTGCGTCACCCAGCTGGGCATCGTGTCCCGGTAATAGCGGCTGGTCGTGAAATTTCCGTCCAGGCCGTACCAGTACACGTTTTGATGTGCGCGACCGAGTGGGAGAATTGCTCCACGGTCTTTGCGCGATACCGATAGAGCCTGGCTCCACTCATTGTCACTGCGAATCCAATCGAACAGCGCGGATCCGCGAAAGCGAAACGGTGATGCGCCACCGCCACTGCTGCCGAGGAGTAGCGGTGTTTGCGCGTCCTGCACGCCGGCGGCGTTGCGCACGATGCCGGTGTGGCTTGGATAACGTCCCGACCAAAGCGTTGCGTGACCGGGCGCCGTTTCCGTCGCTGCGTGATCGTGGGTGGCGTTTGTGAAAAACGCGCCGTGTTCGCGAAGCCACTTGAGACCGCCCGTGTACTGCGAGGCGTAGCGATCGATGTAATCGCCGCGGAACTGATCCACGGTGAGCTGTACCACTAAGCGAATACGTGGCGGCGTTGGCGCGGGTGTGGTTTGCGCCGAAAGCGAAAACGGCAGAAGGGTCGCGGCGGCAGCAGCGGTGCGGAGAATCGCGGTGCGGACAATCGCGGTGCGCGTACCCACGAGACGAATGGCCGATGAACGGCGGCGGTCTGAAGCAGATGGCGTATTCATTGATTCACAATCTAAGCGCAGATGGACTGCGTTGGCTCATTGCAAACAATGATCATGCGTCCATTGTTTTGCGCGGTGGTGACTCGACCGGCGGCACCTATCCGTCCTCCCGCCCGTCGCCGGATCGACGCGCCAGGAAAGGTGCCACACCGCCGGTGAGCAAGCCACGCCGGCATTGACGAAACATCCGTCGTTGCCAAGCGACATCGAAACTCACGACATCGCGCCAATCACTGAGGCTCGTGATAGCGACCACAATATTGCGCATTTCACGCGCGCGCACGAGTGCTACGCAAAAGTTTTTTGCGTTAAGTCTTGAATTTTGTGCGTCGCGACTTCACGAAAATTCTCGTGATCGTCGTCGCGACGCACTGCATTGTGTGCCGCCCAATACGATTACGCGCTCGTAATCGCGCTCTCCATGATGGCGAGTCCTTCGGCCAACTGCTCCTGTGTCATCACCAGCGGTGGCAACAAACGCAGCGTGTGATCGCCGGCCGTGACCATCAGCAATCCCTTTTCGAATGCGCGCCCGACAATGCCCGCGGCGGGTTCGTGCACATCAACACCCCACATGAATCCGGTGCCGCGCACATCGCGAATGGCCCGCGTGCGTCCCGCCATCGCGTGCAACTGCTCGCCCAACCACGCGCCAGTACGCTTCACATGTTCAAGCATCGCCGGCGCCGCCAGCCGTTCGACAACGTGCTGCGCCACTGCTGCGACAAACGGTCCACCGCCAAACGTTGTGCCGTGATCACCTGGTTGCATCGCCGTCGCAACGTCAGCAGATACGAGAATCGCGCCCATCGGGAGCCCCGCCGCAATCGGCTTGGCCAGCGTCATCATGTCGGGCACGATACCAATGCCTTCGTACGCGAACAGCGTGCCTGTCCGACCAAAGCCACACTGAATTTCGTCGAGAATCAGCAGCACATTGCGCTCGCGCGTCATGGCGCGCAGCTCGCGCAGGAAGCCGTGATCGACCACGCGCACACCACCTTCGCCCTGAATCGGTTCGACAATAACAGCGGCCGCTGTTTCCGGATTGAGTGCCGCATCCAGTTCATCCATGTCACGTTCGACGATGGTGACACCACCCATCAACGGACGAAACGGCAAGCGATACGACGGACGATCAGTGGCCGCAAGCGTTCCGGGCAAACGACCGTGAAACGATCCGCGCAGTGCGATGATTTCAAACTTGGACGCTCCACCATGTCCGCGTCCCCAACGGCGCGCAAACTTGAACGCGCCTTCGTTGGCTTCAGCACCCGAGTTGCAGAAGAACACGCTGTCGGCAAACGAATGATCCACCAACCACTGCGCCAGCGTCTCACCCGGCTCGGTGCGATAAAGATTCGACGTGTGAATCAACCCGCTCTGCATGGCCTGATGCATGGCGTTCATCACGCCCGCATCCGCATGACCCAGCGCGTTGACGGCAATGCCCGCCACGAAGTCGAGATAACGCTTGCCCGCGTCATCAATCATGTGCACGCCTTCGCCACGCACGAACAGAGGCTTCTGTCGCTTGTACGTTCCTACGATTGTCGGCGCTACAGCGGAACCAGGCATGGCAGCAGTTGGCGGGACGGTCGTGGTAGAAGTAGCAAAGGTCGACGTGAGCGTCGCACCGGGAGTTCCAGCAACAGGCGGATTCATGGTAGTAGCGGTCGTGAGACGAATTGCGATAAAGCGGTAGTGTGCAGCTAGACCAGCGATGCTGCGTCGGCAGCGACAATCACGGTGCCGGCCGACGACACCATAAGCGACGAAATATTTCCAACACGCACTCGGCTCACGCCGCCTTTCAAGGCGATTTCACATGCCTCGAGTTTTGCCGCCATCCCACCGCCGGCCACTCCGCTTTTCACCAACGCATGCGCGTCGGCCAACGTGAGCGAGGAAATCAGCGATTTGTCAGCGTCAAGAACACCTTCTACATCCACCATCAACAGCAGTTCGGTGGCGCCGAGTGCGATGGCGATGGCAGCGGCCGCATCGTCACCGTTCACGTTGAGCGCACCATGCGCCGCATCATCGAGATCGGTGCCAACCGGCGAAATAACCGGAAGAAATTTTCCGGCGAGCAAGTGATGCACGAGCTTCGCGTCAACACGACCAGGCGTGCCTGACGAACCAAACGTCGCCTGATCGATTGGCGACGCACCCAGCATTGCAGCGTCCTCGCCTGACACTCCAACCGCATCAACGCCGGCCGCGGTGAGTGCAGAAACGAGCTGCTTGTTCGCGCCGCCAGACAGCACCATGCGTACCAACTCCAACACCAGCGGAGTCGACACCCGTCGCCCACCAACAAACACCGGTTCTTCGCCGCGCATGCGTTGCAACGCCGAAATCTGGTCGCCGCCGCCATGCACGATGACGAGACGTCCGCTGGTTGCCCGCCAGAGGGACGCAAGCGCTGAAGGCAATGCGGGATCGCCCTGCGTACGTCCTCCGAGTTTTACAACAGTGATACCTGTTGCGGTGATGCCCGCTTCGGTGACGTCCGCTTCGGTGATGCCCGTTTCGGTGATGTCGGCCCGATCACTCATGTTCAGGTCGACAACCCTGCGGTCTCGTCTAATCCCAACATCAGGTTTGCGTTCTGCATTGCCTGACCGGCCGCGCCTTTCATGAGATTGTCGATCGCGCTCATCACCAGTAACGTTGGCGCGCGCATGCCACTCGGTTTCAACGCATGCAACTGCACAACGTTGCGATGCGAGACCGATGCAAGCGTTGGCAACGCCGACGACAATTCAATGAACGGTTCGTTGCCGTACAGTTCACGATACGGCGCCATCGGATCATCAAGTTCTCGACTTAGTGAGACGGTGATGGTCGACAAAATTCCACGATCAACCGGCAGCAGATGCGGCGTGAACAACAGGTCGCAGTCGGCTCCCAGCGCATTCATCGTGATGCGCATCTCGTGCAAGTGGCGATGGGAATTACCCACGCCGTACGCGCGGAAGTCTTCGGTCACTTCTGCGAATAGCAGCTCGAGCTTGGGCGATGCACCCGCGCCACTCACGCCGCTGGCGGCCGCGATCGAAACCGTGCTGCCCGGCGCAATGAGGCCGGCCTTTGCAAGCGGAGCCAGCGCGACGAGAATGCTGGTCGCATAGCACCCGGGATTGGCTACGACCTGCGCGCCGCGAATTTCGTCGCGATACAACTCGGTCAGTCCATAAGGCGGATGCGACGGCACACCATCGGGCAGTGCGTGCGTGTTGCCGCCGTGTCCGGGGCGCATGTCGCTTGAGAGATCGACCACGCGCGCGCCGGCCGCGATCGCCTTCGCCACATACTCAGCCGACGCGCCGTGGGGCAGCGCCGAAAAGATGAGCTGGGCGTCGCCCAGGTTGATGTCGTCTGTGGCAACGAGCGGCACGTCATGTACGCGACCGCCCGCCTTGACGCGCAGCGTGGTTCCGCGCTGGGCGTTGGCTGTAGCAAAAGCAAGCTTGAGGTGGGGATGACCGCTGATGAGCTGGCACAGCTCACGTCCTGCATACCCGCTTGCACCGAGAACTCCTACTGGGATACTATGCACAAGGAATGCATAATTATACATTCCGCTGGTGTCAATCACCGAGAAGGCTCGCGCCGCGGGCGAGTTTCCGGTGGCCCAGTGATAACGACGTGCCAACGACCCTGTGAGGCTTCGTGTCCGACAAGAGTGAACGCCAGAGCGCCATTCGCGAAATCGTTGCCGCGCGCGACGTTTCAAGCCAGGAAGAGCTGCGACGACAGCTCAACAAACGCGGGTGGGACGTGACACAATCCACGCTGTCCCGCGACCTGCACGAACTGCGACTCGCGCGAATCCCCGATGCGTCGGGCAAGACGCGATACGCATTTTCCGAGGCAGCCCCCGAAGACAACGCGCCACAGTTGGCGGGACTGTTGCCGCAGCTGCTGATGGGCATCGAAAGCGTGCAGACAATGATCGTCGTGAAAACCGTCGCCTCAGGCGCACAACCCGTCGCCGCAGCGCTCGACTCCGCCCAGTGGTCCGATGTACTCGGCACCCTCGCT
>JBDTTO010000284.1:0-5101 GCA_039930585.1 Gemmatimonadaceae bacterium | reverse complement strand
CGTCCGCCGCCACCACCACCGCCACCACCGCCACCAGGACCGCCGCGACCGCCACCCGCAGCACCGCCCGCGCTCATGCCGGGAACAGCGCCTCCCTGCTGCTGACGCATTTTATCGTTTGCTGCGTCACGCTTGGCCTGCAATGCCGCGACAGCGAGCGTCGCCACTGTCTCACCTTCTTCGATGCCCGAAAGTACTTCCGAATAATCGTAGTTCGATGCGCCGAGACGCAGCACACGCGGCTCGTAACCACCGGTCGCATTCACGACGAACACCAGGCCGGTGCGTGTGCGCGGGGCAATGCGTGGTCCGCCCGAGCTCGCGTTCGACATGCCTGCGGGTGCGCCGCCGCCGTTTCCGCCGCGACCGCCACCGTTCATGCCGCCGCCATTAGCGCCGCCATTACCACCACGACCGCCGCCACGACGACCCTGGCCGCCATTTGCTCCGCCGGCGGTGGCAGGCTTTTGGCCGGCGGCCGCTTTGTCGCCACCAGCCGCTGCTCCTGCTGCTGCAACGGCAGTCGTTGCAGGCGCGTCAACCGGTTTGCCGGCTCCGCCTGCGCCACCACGTCCGCCGGCCGCCATCTTGGCCTGCTCAGCACGGACAAACGCCTGTACGCTGTCGGGATCAAGCCCAACCAACTTCGCGGCTGCTGCGGCTTCGCGAAGTGTGCGCACGGCATCGTTCGGCACTGCAACGACCTGCATCTTCTGTTCGATATTGACCGACACTTCGCCGTTCATACCCGGCTTGAGATAGCCCTCATCGTTGCGCAGCGAAACAATCACCGGGAACATGGTGACGCTCTGCTGAATGATTGCCTGCGGTTCGATCTTTTCGACCACACCGGCAAACGGGCGCTCCGGATACGCATCAACCACAACGCGCGCGGACTGCCCTGACCGAATGTTGCCGATGTCCGTTTCGTTCACCAGCACGCGCATCTGCACCTTGGACAAGTCAGCCATCTTGAGCAGCGTTGTTCCGCCCGTGGCTGAATTTCCCGTGGCGCCGGAGATAACCATGCCTTGCGACACCGGACGCTCAATCACCGTGCCGGAGAGCGGCGCGACGACGGTTGCTTCGTCGAGGCGCTGTTTGGCGAGATCGAGATTCGTATTGGCACGCACAATACCGGACTGCGCCTGCGTCAACTGCAGCGTTGCGGATTCGTATTCGTTGGTCGTGATAATACGGGTCTTGAAGAGCTCGTCCGAACGCTTCTTGTTTGCTTCAGCGACGTCAAGCTGCGCTTTTGACGAGCGCACATCGGCCTGGGCCTGCTCGTAGTTGTTCTGCACGTCGCGCGTATCGATTTGCACAAGCAGGTCACCGGCACGCACCTGCGAACCCGTCTCTACCGGCATCTTCGTGATCTGGCCGCCTGCCTTGGATTTCACTTCGACGACGTCGATCGGTTCCACTGCGCCCGTCGCGGTCGCGTCGACACTGATGTTGCGTCGTTCAATCTTGACGGTGCCGATTTGTGCGACTGTCTCCTTCTTTGTCTGACAGCCTGCCAGAACGGCCACAGATACGAGAGCGATCAGGGTGCGCTTGTTCATCATTCCCACGAAGTGTCTCCTGCGGAGAGTGCGAAGTGCAGAACCTGCACTCCGGCCCGGGTTTTGGTGAGGGACCAACTTACAGCTCGCGGCCGAGGAGGGACTCAAGCTGCGCCTTCGCTACGCGCGCGTCGAAACGCGCTTGAATCAATGCCTGGCGAGCCTGGTTGAGCTGTGTTTGTGAAGTGAGCAATTCCAGCAACGTGGACGCACCGAGTCCGTATCGCTGCTGCATGACGCGAAGGTCTTCTTCGGCGGCGGCGATGGACTGCATCTGCACCTGAATGCGCGCGTTTGCGTTGTTCAGCGCGCGCACCTGTGTTTGGAGATTGGCGCGCGCTGCAAGACGGGCATCACGCAAATTTGCTTCGGCATTGTCAACCGAAATTTCCGCGTTCGTGGCGTTCAGCTCACGGGTAAACCCGTTGAAAATCGGATACGACATACTGAGGCTGACCGACTGACGGCTTGGATTGTTCTGGAACGGCAGCACCAGATTGCCGGAGGTCAAGCCCTTGCTGGTTGCGCTGAAATTGTATCCGTAAGTTGCGTTGACCGACGGCAGATACGCAGCGCGCTGCGTGCGCTTGGCGGCTTTCGCAATGGAAAGGTTTGCTTCGGATAGCTGAATAGCCGGCGCGTCCGGAACAGCGCGCAACAAATCAGCCTCGGTGATTTCCGTCGCGGGCACATATGACGTGTCCGAGGGATTGGCCGTGACCAGTGTGGTTGAGCCCGTGATGCGCGTTAAGGCGGCGTTTGCCACGCGCAAATCATTCTGCGCAGTCAATACCGCCAACTGCGCGTTTCCGACCTGAATTACTGAGCGGAGTGAGTCCGATTTGGTGATGACACCGGCGTTGAGACGTGCGATAGACGCTTTAAGTTGCTGGTCGGCCTGTTCGAGCTGCGCGCGCGCCGCCTCTTCGGCTTCGCGCGCCGCCAGCGCAGCGTAAAACTGCTGTTTGGCCTGCAATGCGGCGTCAAAGCGCGATGTGAGCACGGCGACGTTTGCCGCTTCGGAAACGAACGTATTCCGTTTGATTTCGCTAAACCGTCGGCCGCCATCGAACAGCTCGAGCGACATACTGACGCTGTTGCCGTAGCTGTATGGGTTGCCGCCCAACCGGGTCAACGAGCCATCGAAAGTGTTGATGGTCGTACCGGACGAATAGCCCGTGGAAGCGCCGATGCTCAAGTTGGGAATCAATGCACCCTTGGCCGCACGCATTGACGCCACCGCCGATCGCTCCTGATTCCGTGCCTGAATGGCCGCAGGCAGGTTACGCTGCGCGAGTGCGACTGCCTCGGTCAGCGACAGCGGTCGCGCCCCATCATCCCCAGTCCCGCCAACGCGATTTGTAACGGTTGGGACTGTTTGGGCCCCGGAAACAAGAGGGGCGGCCGCGAGGACCGCCCCGGCCACCGCAGCGGCACCAATCTTTCGAAAATTCATATGGATCATCTGGAGGTTGCTGTGCGACGAGAACCAGTCGTATTTCGCTGGTTCTGGTCGGCGATCATCTGCTGATAAGACGCCTTCTGCGAGGAGTCCAGCACCAGCAGGACACGCGTACGCGTCTGCTCGCGAATGGAATCCATCGCCGCTTTATGGGGGGCCATAATCGAGTCGAACTTCGCCTGGCGCCAGTCATAAGCCGAGTCCATCGTCGCACTCTGCGACGGCGTCAGACCAAGCTTCTGCTCCAGTTCGTCACGCATGCCTTTTTGCGTGAACGCGCGACCGGTAGGGTTGCTGAATCGCACTGCGGCGTAGCTGACCACGCTGCCGGCGAGGAATGCCCCGACAAGAAACATCAGGGCTATGGACTTGGGGCGGGGAGATGAGTTCACGTGCCTGTTGGAAAATGCCGGCCCTGACGGGTTACGGCCTGATCAAGTCGAGGTAGCGCTCAGGCGCTGCCAGACGCGCACGTTTGTCACCAGCAGACGGCGTGGGCATCGCGATGTTAATGGGCTCGGACGTGCTGTCAAATACCGTGAACGCTGCGGCCGCGGCCGCCGCTTCGCGCGAGGCCTGGTAAACCTGCCGTTCATGCACGGCTGTGGCGCCCGCAACGAGAATAACGGCGGCCGCAGCAACCATGCCGGCAGAACGCCATTCGGAAAACACGGCCCACCAGGCGACAGGGCCGTTATCACGCAGGCGCGACATTACGCGCTGCTCGAGACCCGTCCAGTACGTAGCGTCCGTTGGTGCAGCGTAGACGCCCTGCAACAAATGGGTATCACTTACCTGCGCCAGGATCCGCTGCTCGAAACCGGCCCAGTATTCGGCATCGGCTGGCGCGGCGTACGTGTTGCGCAACAAGCGTGTGAGCGCGGGATCGTCCCCGGCGCTGCGCACTACAGAATTGTTGTCGTTTGAACCGTTCATGAATCGCTCCGCAAATCGCCCAGAAGCTTTCGCAAGTGTGTCCGGGCATGGTGCAAATCGGATCGCGCCGTTCCCTCGGGAATGCCGAGCAGCGCTCCAATCTCCGCATGTTTATATCCCTCAACGTCGTGCAACACGATCACTGATCGCTGCCGCGGGCCGAGGGTCTCAAGCGCACTCGCTAATCGAGTACGCAGCTCTTCTGATTCCGCTGGGTCGCGATGAGGCGACGCCAGTGATTCCGGCAGTTGATCCGCATCGCGAACCTTGCGTCGCCGCGCAATGTCCAGCGCAGCATTCGCCACAATACGGTGCAACCACGCGCCAAACGCCTGCTCGGGACGGAAACGACTCAACGCACGAAACGCGTGCAAGAATCCTTCCTGTACCGCATCCTCGGCATCGTCGTGTGACAATACAACTGCGCGGGCCACTGCATACGCCCGACGCTGATGCCGCCGTACCAATCCAGCAAACGCACCGGCATCACCGGCTTGTGCCGCCAGCACCAACGCGCGTTCTGCCTGCGCATCAGCTCCCAGCTGTGTGACTTGGGGAATCGCCTCAACTTCAGCGCTTTCCTCAGCCGATACCGGGGCGTCAACATCCAACTCGCTGACAGCCTCAGGTGCCGGAATTCCGTCCCCACCCTCGGGAGGAGTGGAAGGCGGCACAGGAAAGGCCAGCACGTTGTCGCGACGATGTACGGTCACAGGAATTACGCGTCCCGTGAGACCGGCGTTGAATTGGCGCCGCCCTCGGTGACCGGGGCTGTGACACTGCCAGAACTCGCCGCTGCGCCGGCGGCCAATCTTCCGTCCAGTCCCAAAGTGTCGGCGGCGCCTTGCATGGCCTCCAATACGTTCGCAATGTGCTCGTCCAGAGGCACGCCAAGTGCTTCGGCGCCCTGGATAACGTCGTCCCGATTCACTCCGCGCGCAAAAGCTTTGTCTTTCATCTTTTTGCGTAGTCCGGCCACGTCCACGTCAGCAACGTTCTTGCTTGGTTTTACCAGCGTGGAGGCCGTAATGAGCCCTGTCAGCTCGTCACAAGCAAAAAGGGCTCTCGACATGAGGCTGACACGGGGAACGCCGGTATAATGCGAATGGCCCATTACCGCGTCGCAAATCACCTC
>JBDTTO010000283.1:0-5116 GCA_039930585.1 Gemmatimonadaceae bacterium | reverse complement strand
CACGACCACCGCCGCCACCACCTCCACGGCCACCACCGCCGCCATTCAATCCCGGCGGATTGATCATCATGCCCGCGGATTTCATCACGGCGAGATCTTCCCAGTTCCATCCCGCGGTGTTGATGAGTGCAGCCTGACCGCTGATCGCACCACCGGTTGGAGAAGTGACAACAGTTGTCACCCCGTTCATGCGCGTGACGCCGAGAATTTCGCTTTCCACATTGAGCGCAACAATCGCCTTCATGTGCGGATTGAACTGCCCCATCTCGCTCCGCAGGTTCATCGTCTGCACGCCACCAACTTCCTGCAAACCAATGCCGGTGTTTGCGTCGATCATGCCGGGGTAAACAAACTTGCCCGTTGCATCGATCACCTTGGCGCCCATCGCACTCGCACCGGCGCCAATGGCAACGATTCTGTTGGCGCGAATGAGTATGTCGGTGTTCGGCAGCCGCTGTCCGCCGGGATTAACGACGGTGCCACCCTTGATGAGAAACGGACCTTCTTCACCGGGTGAAGCCTGTGCGCCCGCAGTGCGCGTTGCACCAAACGCAATCGCTGCGCCAACCAGTGCCATTGTGAATGGCGTTCGTGACGTGCGCATTATCGCGTGCCTCCTGGAGTCTGTGCGGCCTGCTTGCGAAGTGTGTTGGCTTCGCTGCGATCGAAATACACCTTGCCATCAATGATCGTGTATTCAACCGCGGCTTCCGGCGCGAACGGATGTGCCGAGAACACCGCAATGTCGCCGTCTTTTCCGACTTCAAGTGTGCCAACCATCTTGTCAACGCCCAACTGCTTGGCCGGATTCAGCGTCACCATCTTGAGCGCTTCATTGACCGGCATGTTGCCGTAGCGAACTCCAACGCCGGCTTCCTGATACAAGCGGCGAATGCGTTCGTCTGAATCTGAATTGACCGAAACCGTGACACCGCGTTCCGTCATCAACGCCATGTTGTACGGAATCGCGTCCCACGCTTCGGCCTTGTAGCCCCACATATCCGCGAACGTGGATGCCATCGCGCCATGCGCCGCAATTTCATCCGCAACTTTGTAACCTTCAAGCACGTGCTGGAACGTGTGTACCTTGAAACCGTTTTCTTCGGCAACGCGAATCAGCATGAGAATTTCGTCAGCGCGATAGCTGTGTGAATGCACCTTGAGATCGCCATGCAGAATGTCGCACAGCGCTTCGAGACGCAGATCGCGACGCGGCATGATCGCAGCCGGATTCTTTTTTACATCCGCGCGATACGTCTTCCACTCCTCGTCGTATTCCTTCGCTTTCTGGAACCAGTAATTGACCGTGAACTCAACACCCATCCGGCTCATCGGAAAACGACGCTGATCTTCGGGCGTGGTCGCGCTTGCACGCGTGACGTTTTCGCCGAGTGCGAATTTCACGATGCGAAATGCGCCTTTGAAATACATGGAATCAACTGGCATGCCCCAACGCATCTTGATGACGCGCGCCTGACCGCCAATCGTATTCGCACTGCCGTGCAACAACAGCGCCGATGTTACGCCGCCGGCGAGTGCGCGATAGATGACGGGATCATCATTCTTCAACTGCACCTGCACTTCGGGAGTAACCGACTCGGCGCCTTCGTTAATGCCACCTTCGAGTGCGGCGTGCGAATGCGCATCAATGATACCGGGCATGACAAACTTGCCCGTGCCATCAATAACTTTCATGCCAGCGGGAATCGTTACGTTTGCACCGACAGCTGCAATCTTGCCGTTGCGAACAACAATCGTTCCTGCCTGTATGTCGCCGTTGGCGATGGTGATGAGTGTTGCGTTCCGGATTGCCAGGTCCTGTGCCGCCAATACACCGGGCACACACAGCAGGGCGATTGAAAGCGTAGTTCTGAATCGCATGTGAGAGTTCTCGATTTAGTAGAGTCGGCCTTCGACGAACACGTGCTTGAGCGGTACGCCCGCTGCAAACAGATCATTGCCGCTGACCACAACGAAGTTTGCAAGCTTGCCCACTTCGATCGTGCCAACTGCTGCGGAGATACCAAGCAGTGCCGCGGGTGTGACCGTGGTTGCGCGCAACGCTTCGTCGGCGGTTAAGCCGGCTGCAATCGAAAAACGAATGCGATCGCGAAACGGCATGTTGCCTTCACCGCCAAAGGATGCCAGCACAACGGGAATTCCCGCTTTGACGAGCGCCGCTGCGTTGCCGCGGATGACGGCGGTATCCGCAGCCGTTGCGGCCGGTGCAACACCAGTTTTGCCCGAACCAACAGCGAGAAATTGACGGCCCGTGATCGAATCCACCGACGGCCAGCGCAAACTCACCAGCGCAGTTGCACCCATCTTTTTTAGCGCGGCAATCGAGCGGAAACCTTCCTGCGATCCAACAACCACAGGATTCTTGAGTTCCAGCTCCGACGCGATTTCAGCAACGCGCGTGATCTGTCGTTCGGTCGACGCAACAAACCATGACGGAATTCCGTTTGTCGACGCGGCAATCAAACTGCGCCGGAACGGATCGTTTGACGGACGCGCACCGGGCGTGCCGGCTTTGAATGCTTTTTCCACGCGTGCTTCGTATTGTGCGTCGAGAAATGCCTGTCGGATAAACGCGACCGCACCGATGCCCGTGCCTGGATATGCGCCAGCGCGTTTCGTGCCGAACGACACTTCCTGTCCAACCGTTGATCGCAACGACAATCGCGACCCATCACGCATGCCAGTTAGCGCGGCTCCAACACGTCCGGGAAAAATTCCGCCGTCGAACACCAATCCCACGGTCGTAACTCCGCTGGCGCGAAACGCCTTGAGCTCGTCGTCGGTTGGCGCAAACATGTCGGCGGCTTCTGCATCCGCGTCGATTTCGGGAAGAATCACTGGCGGTGGCGGCGTGGTCGGTCGCCCAAGTGGAACGCCACGTCCAGGGGCCTGCGCAGGAGCTCCTCCTCGTCCACCACCTCCGCCACGCCCGCCTGCCGCGGCCGCGTCTTCCGGAAGCGCGCGAGTGGGACTCGGAAGTCCGACGCTCGTGGCAGCGTCAATCAGTCCCGGATACACGGTGTGTCCCGCGAGGTCCATCTGGACGACCCCGGCTGGGATCGCGACGTTCGTTCCCACGGCGACAATGCGGCCGTCGCGCGTCAGAATGGTGCCGCGTTCAATCACCTTTCCGGGTGCGGTGACAATGCGGGTGTTGGTGAGCGCATAATCCTGGCGCGGACTTGCCGCGGGATTACCAGGATTGTTGGCCTGGGCCAGTGCGGTGCCAAATGCGGCAGGTAGTGCGACGAATGCGAGGAGGAATCGGCGAGCCATTGTACTTTGCTCCTGAAGGACGGGGGATCAGGTGCACACCAAAGTAGGCGTCGCGAGGCAGAGCGCCACTGTTCGGCCCATCAGTTGTCGATTCAATTCATCGTCATGAGTTCAACTCCATGGCTCCAGCGTGGCCTCAGCACGCTGATAGCGTTGCTTGCCACCTCAACGGCCTCGGCGCAGCCCGCAGCATCGACTACGCGCGATAGCGCCGGAATTCACATTGTCGAGAGCGCGCGTCCAAAGTGGACTGTGGCGTCCGCGTGGAAGCTGTCAGCCAAACCAGTGCTGCTGATCGGCGGAGGCACTGAACCCGCGTACACTTTTTCGCGCGTTGGCGCTGCCACAAAACTGAGCGACGGGCGCATCGTAGTCGCGGAACGGGCTGATCTGCAACTCCGCATGTTCGACTCGACCGGACGGCATCTTCGCACCGTGGGCGAAAAGGGCAAGAAACCCGGCGAATTCACCGATATCGGCATCATGACCCGCATGCCGGGCGATTCACTCGCGATTGAGTCCGCGCAGTACACGTCAATCATCGCGCCCGACGGACAGTTTGTGCGACAAGTGAGTTATGGACCGTTTGCACCGGGACTGCTTCAGAGTCCCTTTGTCGCGGTACTCGGCCGATTTGACGACGGTTCCGTGGTGGTCGGTGATCTGCCGCAAGGACGTCGAGGTGGACGAGGATCGACCCACTGGACGGATTCTTCGACGTTGCTGCTCGTTGACGCTGCGGGTGCACTGATCCGCGAAATTGATCGCGTGCCGTCTGTTTCATTCGGCGCCGCCATTCCCGCACCGGTTCACCTCACGTTCGGACCCGAACTCGTGCAGGCGTCAGCCGCCAATCATGTGTACATCGGCTTTGGTGATCAGTACGCGATTCGCGAGTACGATGCGTCGTGGACCCTGCGGCGAATCATTCGTCGCGCGTGGAAACCGTTGCCGGTGACGACTGCAATTATCACCACCTACGTTGATGCGTGGATGACGTTGTGGA
Organism: Gemmatimonadaceae bacterium; assembly: GCA_039930585.1. Lineage (GTDB taxonomy): Bacteria > Gemmatimonadota > Gemmatimonadetes > Gemmatimonadales > Gemmatimonadaceae > Gemmatimonas. The sequence goes on along the minus strand of JBDTTO010000283.1, from coordinate 813 downwards.
GCACCGACAAGGGCCCCGTTCGCGAACGCGATCGTCTCGCTCGGCTAAACGCAACGTTCCCCGATGTGCTTCCCGCCTTTGTCGATCTGCTCGCATCGCCGAGTGGAGAGTTGTGGCTGCGTGACCCGGAGCTGGCCGGAGCGAACACATGCGGCTGCCTGAACAGCGTGACTGCTGCGCCGAGTAAATGGTCCGTGTTTGATAACAACGGGCGTTGGCTCGGGCGCGTCGACATGCCGGCGCAGTTCACGCCGGCAGAGGTCGGTCGCGATTACGTGTTGGGAAGTTTGCGTGATGAGAAAGGAATTGTGCGCGTAGCGATGTATCGCATCATCAAGCCGCGGTGATGTACACAGCGCGCCGCATGACAGCCACAACGCGTGTGCGTCAGGCCGCGATCTTTTTACCCTTCGCTGGCGGTAAGTAAATCGGTGGCAGCCCGAGCTCCTTCAATAGCACGTTCAGTTTCTGGATCTCGTTGCTTTCGAGCAGCTGAAGGCGCTGCAGCTGCACATCGATCTTGCCACCCAATTCGTCCAGTACGTCGCCATGCTGTTTGTTGGGCGCCGCATCCTGCCCCAACACCTGCGAATTCAGTGAGAGCATCATGTTGTACAGCTTGATCGGGAAGTGCAGCGTGGCCTGGTCGTCGTGATTGTACCAGTCCACCAGCTCCGTACGCACCACTTCCAGCGCTTCGCGCACGGGCTTCGCAGCTTCCTTCACTTGCTTCGCAAACGCTTGTTCCGATGACTGGGCCACGCGCACGTCGATCTGCTTTTGCAGGTCATCAATACGGTCAAACGATTCGAC
>JBDTTO010000282.1:0-5131 GCA_039930585.1 Gemmatimonadaceae bacterium | reverse complement strand
TGTCACGTCCTGATTAGTGTCTACACGTCACCCCAGGAATTTGGAGACGTATGACGCGAGAGCGCGCGCAGCATCGGTACAGTGCGGAATTGAAGCAGCGCCTAGTTGCCGAGATCGAAGCGGGCCATCTTTCGATTCGCGAGGCCGCGCGGGACGCGCAGACGACGGTCACGCTGATGCATCAGTGGCTGGAAGAGTATGGCCGCTTCAAACCGAAGCGAGACATCGTGGAGGTCGTGATGAAGAGTGAGCAAGACAAAATCGCCGCGCTCGAAAAAGCGTTAGCCGACGCGCACCTCAAGTTGCGCGTCTACGACGAGTTGATCACGCAGGCGAATCGCATGTACAAAACCGATTTAAAAAAAAGCTTTGGTTCCCCGTTGCTGACACCTGCTGTGGGAACGGGGACCACGTCGCTCATGTCTGCGCCGCGCTCGGGTACAGTCGCGACGCCTACTACAAACGGCAGTCCCGCTCCTCGTCCGACGCCGATGCCGAGCAAAGGGCGGCGGCGCTCGTGACGGCGCAGATTGCGGTCGTGCGGGCCGCGCAGCCGCGCGTCGGGACGCGGAAGTTGCAGCGCCATCTCGCGGTCGCTGGCATTGCGATTGGCCGCGACCGGCTCTTTAGGCTCCTCGGGGACACCGGACAGCTCGTGCGGCGGAAGCCGCGATACACGCGCACCACGTACGCACAGCACGCGTATGCCGTCGCGCCCAATTTGGTGCGCGGGCGCCCGCTCACGGGCCCCCGCCAGGTCCTCGTCAGTGACATCACGTATCTGCGGCTGGGCGGCGGTCGGTTTGTGTATCTCTTTCTCGTCACCGATCTCTACGCGCGCCGCATCGTCGGCTGGCACCTCAGTCTCGATCTCTCACACCACGCGGCACTGATCGCGCTGCAGCACGCGATTGCCACACTCGGGGACGTGACCGGCGTCGTCCATCACTCGGACCGCGGTACGCAATACTGCTGTCACGCGTATCAGCAGTTGTTACGCGCGCGGCACATGCTCGCGAGCATGACCGATGCCGATCACTGTTATCAAAACGCGGTCGCCGAACGCGTGAACGGCATCTTGAAAGACGAGTTCGATCTTGATGCGGAATTCCCGTCAATGCACAGCGCGCAGCAGGCCGTTACGCACGCGGTCAGTATCTACAACGCAGTCCGCTTACACAGCCGTCTGCACTACCAAACGCCCGACACCGTGTTTGCGAATGCCGCATAATCACACGGGCGCCTTACCCGTGTAGACATTTTTCAGGACTAGACATTTCCAATGCCTGTTTTCCCGAGCGCAGTTTCCAAAAAAATGTGTTCACACAAAACTCGCGAAGCTACTCGGCGCTGCAAACCCACGCAGACGCAATCCGCGTTATGCTGTTTACTAAATCTGTAAAATCCGCGTCCATTTTTTGCAGTTGCAGTTGCAGTTGCAGTTGCAGTTGCAGTTGCGGTTGCAGTTGCAGGTGCAGTTGCAGGTGCAGTTGCAGGTGCAGGGTGCAGGTGCAGTTGCAGGCGCCGCTAGAGTCACGGTTGCCGTCGCAATTAAAAATGGACTCACAGCCGCGACAACAACGCGCCAAGTTTTTTAGAGGCCGAACGAATTGATGCGGGCGTTGTGTTCGCAAAGCCGAGCATCAAGCCGTTGATATCTTGCCGGCTAATCTGAAAGGTCGAGATCGGAATGATTTCCATTCCTTCGTGAGCTGCGGCGGCTGACGCTTTCACATCTGGAATTCGTGAAGGCAAAATTGCTGCCGTCTGAATGCCCGCCTGAATGGGTGCAATAGTTACCAGGCCTGCCAACGGCCCGGTGTTTGCCTCATCCATCAACGCCTGCAAACGTTCGGCGTACGCTTCGCGCATGCGACGCAAGTGTTGTCCGAAGTAGCCCTCGGTAATGAAATCGCACAACACACGCTGTTCGAGCGCCGGAGGAAAACGGTCGGACATTCCGCGCGCGTCCAGAAATGGCGACACCAATCGTGGTGGCAGTACCACGTAGCCCAATCGCAGTGTTGGAAACAACATCTTGTTGAAGCTGCCCGCGAAAATCACGCACTCGCTCGTATCCAGGCTTTGCACAGGTGGCAGCGGGCGTCCGGAAAAACGAAACTCGCTCTCGGAATCGTCTTCAAAAATCCACGCCTTGGATTTTTGCGCCCAATGCAGCAGCGCCAGGCGTCGTTCGAGCGAGAGTCCAACACCCAGCGGGAATTGATGCGCCGGAGTTACGTAGGCGAGTCGCGCGCGTGGTGCGAGTCGTTCGCCTGCCGCGACGTTGATTCCGAATTCATCTACTGGTACACCAACCACGTCGCCACCAACATCCCTGAACGCAGCAACTGCACCAATGTATCCGGGATCTTCGACCCAAACACGATCGCCCGCATCAAGCGTCAAGCGCGCCGTGAGTTGCAGTGTCTGCTGCGTGCCGGACACGATCACAATCTGTTCGGCGGTGCAACTCACGCCGCGCGTCGAGCCCAGATGATTCGCAACCGCTTCGCGCAACGGGAGATATCCGGCGCCATCGCCGTAGCCCAGGTAACGAGGGTTGGCCTGACGCATTTGTCGGCCGGCCAATCGCGCCCACAGTGCCGTGGGAAACAGATCCAACGCCGGAAGGTTGGCCTCGAACGGAAGGCTGATGCGTTTCGTCTTTCGCGCAGGAAACGTAAGTCGTATCTGTTGTCCCCATCGCGACAACTTCGCCTCAGAGGGCTTGATGCTCTGCTGCGTTGGCATTCCCGCGCTTCGGAAAAACTTGTCAGGCAAATTTGTTGCAACAAAACTTCCCGAACCTTTGCGGCTTTCGATGTAGCCTTCGTGCCGAAGCGCTTCGAACGCTGCGATCGCAGTGCCGCGCGCGACGCCATACTCGGCGGATAAGACGCGACTGGACGGAATTTGCGCGTTGGGCCTGAGCCGGCCCTCAATGATGGCCAGCCGCAGCTCGTCGTACAGCCACGTTGCCAGCGGTTTCCCCTCTCCTGACGGCCGTAGGGGCAAGGTGTTTGGCGGAGAAGTGCGTGCCATGATTTGATGAATAAGTGGTCCAGTCAAAATACTGAATGTGGATCTTTGTTGTGAACCACTATGAAACTATAATCAATACATCACTTACACAAATCTCATGACTACATCATCACGAATCAGCTATAAAGTTGCCCCCCAGGTTTTCAAGGCGCTTCTCGCATTCGATGCAAGCGTCAACGAAACCGGACTCGAAAAGTCATTGATCGATCTGATCAAGATTCGCGCTTCGCAGATCAACGGTTGCTTTTACTGCATCGACATGCACACCCGCGAAGCCCGTGCACGAGGCGAAACGGAGCAGCGCATTTACCTGCTTCAGTCCTGGAAAGAAGTGCCGCTGTATTCCGAACGCGAACGCGCGGCCATGGCATGGACCGAAGCCGTTACGCTGGTCGCAGACACCAACGTACCCGATGACGTTTACGAGTTTGCGCACAAACACTTTTCCGATGTGGAGCTCGTAGAGCTGACGCTGGTTATTACCGTCATCAATATGTGGAATAGATTCGCGATCAGCTTTGATCTCCAAATTCCTCAAGCCAAGGTCGCGCCATGATAAACAGTGAGACCAGCACACGTCGGCAAGCTGTCGGAGCACTCGCCGCATTACTCGGCAGCGGCGTCCTTTCTGCCAGCGCAGCGAACGCACTTGAGCCCGACACGGCGCCGAATGAGTTCTCTGCCGACGATGTCACGGCCAAACTGCTGTTCGAACGCGACCTCGCTGGTTTTCCTGACCAGCAGGTTTCGCTGACGATGGTGAACTACCCCGCTGGTCTCGGATCGCAACCGCACACACATCACGGGCCCGTGTTTGTGTATGTCGTTGAAGGAACGATGGAGCTGCAGGTGTCCGGCGGCGAAGTCACGACGGTGGAGGCCGGTGGGACATTCTACGAACCGCCCGGCGGCGTGCATGTGGTTTCGCGGAATCCAAGCACCACGAAGCCCGCTAAGATCTTGGCGTTCATCATCGGCAAAAAGGGTACGCCAATCAGTGGTCCGCCGCCCAGGGGATAGGCGGCTATTGCCGAGTGAGATGGCGGTCTGCACTTTGGTTGTGAGGCTCGCACGCTGAGAGTGCGCGCCGAACGCCTGCAGATCGCGCCCGCAGCATCTCGCCCGCAATGATGGAGAGCAACATGGTAATTCCCAGTGTGTTCGTTCGCGCGCGCTCAGTTTCGCGCCACCTTGCACCGATTGCGATTCTTGCAACGCTGCTGCCGACAGTATTGGTCGCACAAAACAAGCGACCGATTACCGACGATGATCTCATGAAAATGAAGGCCGTCGGTGGCGTTGCACTGTCGCCCGCGGGAGATCGCGTGTTGTACACGGTGTCGGCCTGGGAACACGCCAACGCGAAAGGCGATACGGCGCTGGGCGACAAACATGATCGCCGCTCGCATGTGTGGATCATTCCCTTTGCGGGTGGTAAAGCGCGACAACTTACTTCGGGTGAACGGGGTGAATCGCAACCACAATGGTCGCCAGACGGTTCACTGATTGCATTCGTAAGCGCGCGGGGCGCGGGAACGGCGGACGATCCACCAAAGCCGCAAATCTGGTTGTTGAATGCCGATGGCGGTGAAGGTTGGCAACTGACATCGGCGCGCGATGGCATTGTGAGTTACAGTTGGTCGCCCGACGGAAAGAGCATTGCGTACGTCACCCCCGATACGTTGTCGCGCGAAGCTGAAGCCAAAACGCGCCGTCGCGATGATCCCAAAGTATTTGAAAGTGATTTTCGGTTGAATCACATTTGGGTTGTGAATCTCGAAACGAAAAAGGCCGACAAAATTACGTCGGGTGATTTCACCGTCAGTGCCGCGCCGTCATGGTCACCGGATAACACGAAGCTCGCGTTTCAGGGATCACCAACACCTATGATTCGCGACGAACGTCATGACGCGTACATCGCCACGGTGTCATCGCGCAGCATCGACAAGATCACGACCGACAGTGACGTGGAAAGCGCGCCACAATTTTCGCCGGACGGAAAATCATTGGCTTACACAATGATTCCGCACGAATGGAAGCCCATGAAAGATGGTGTGATGTCGCGGACACTGCGTAACGCGCGTCT
>JBDTTO010000281.1:0-5141 GCA_039930585.1 Gemmatimonadaceae bacterium | reverse complement strand
CAACGCGGGCACCAGTGAATCACGCGATGGCCGCGATACACCAATCCATCCTCGAACAGCCGCACGAACGCTTCACGTACCGCGTTCGACAATTCGGGCGAAAAGGTGTATGCCGTGCGCGTCCAATCGGCGCTGCAGCCAATAGACTTGAGCTGATTGAGAATCTGCCCGCCGGTTTCGGCCACAAACGTTTTCACGCGCTCGACAAACGCTTCGCGTCCGAGATCAAAACGCGAATGCCCTTCGGCGGCGACAATTTTTTCCACGACGTTTTGCGTGGCGATACCGGCGTGATCGGTGCCGGGCATCCACAGCGCTTCATCGCCCGCCATTCGGCGCCAGCGAATGAGCACATCCTGCACAGTGTCATTGAGTCCGTGGCCGACATGCAGAATTGCCGTCACGTTTGGTGGCGGAATTACAATGACAAACGGTTCAGTGTCCTGGGCGCGCGCGACATCGGCGGTAAAGACGCCGTGTTCGTTCCAGCGCGGGTACCATTTGGCTTCGGTGGCCGCCGGATCGTATACCGGCGGCAGTTGCTCAGGTTGTGCGGGCGTGGTCATACGGCGAAAAGTAAAACACCGCTACGCACTCTGATGTGGCGATCAGTCAGCTCGTGGCAGTTCGGCCGTCGGGCTGGTAAGCGGGCCATCGCCCGAATAGTGCCGGCCGCTATGATCGCGACGCTTTTCGCCGTCCCGTACCGCAAGGCGATCGACTACGGTTGTGACATCGGGCACGCCGCGCGCGAGTGTTACCGCGTGGCCGATTTCCCAACTCGCTTGCACCCACCCGGTCAGCTCGATAACACCTGTACCAATGGCGCCGATATCAATGGCGCGCTCGGCTAATACAGGGTCGTTGTGAAATGCCTCAAGCACGCGTTCCTCGAGCTCGGTTTCGTCCGGAACTTCGCGGTCCTCGCCCTCAACGATGTCCATGGCCGAGGCAGCGCTTTCGTCGCCGTAGTCCTCGTCGCCATCATCGGAATCATCGGCGTCGTCATCGTTGGCGTATTCGAAATCCGAACCCTGAATGGCGCGTGCGTCATCCTCGTAGTCGTGATCAACGGCCGCATGGTCAGCCGCCGTGGCGTCGGCCATTTCGTCGTGATCAAAGCCGTCGGAAGGACGCTTTTTGCGGCCCGCCACAGTTTTCTTGAGCAAGCCGTCCAGGCCACCGACGCGATCGGCGATGACGGCACCAACCGCAAGTCCCGTGAGCGCTCCAAGGGCAATCAACAAAAACGATGACGAGCGCGGTCGACGGCGACGCGAGCGCAATGGAGACATATGAAATCCGGTGGTTTTACGAGGAGAATCAGGTGGCGCAGCTATCCGCGCAACGATAGCTTCTGAAAACACGCGCGGCGAGGTGTTGGGTACAATACCCATCGCCCACCGCGCGCGGTCCATTTCGCCCCTAAATCTGCGTCACATGCCCGGCCCTTCCGATAACGCTCCCGCAAACGCTTTGGAATCCAATCTGACTCTCACGCTTCCCGACGGCTCGACGCGGGAAGTTCCAGTCGGCACGCTCCCAAGTGTGGTGGTGGGCACTATTGGTGCACGTCTGCTGCAAGCTGCAATTGCGGTAGCCGTTGACGGCGAAGTGCAGGATCTCATGACGCCGCTCCGCAAGTCGGGCGCTTTTGTCGTAATCACCGACAAAGATCCGCGCGCTTTGGCCGTCATGCGCCACTCGGCCGCACACGCACTCGCTACGGCGGTCCGTCGTCTGCGTCCAGACGCGAAAATCGGTTTCGGTCCAGCGATCGACGACGGATTCTACTACGACTTCGAAGTGCCCACGCCGTTCACGCCCGAAGATCTCGATGCGTTTGAAGCCGAGATGAAAAAGGTGGTGGTGGAGAAGCTGCCGTTTGTGCGGGCAGAAGTTTCGCAGGCAGAGGCGAAGAAACTGTTTGTCGATGATCCGCTCAAGCTGGAACGTCTCGAAGATTTCAACGGCAGCGATGAAATCATCAGCACGTACACCGACGGTCCGTTCATCGATTTGTGTCGCGGCCCGCACGTCCAGGACACCAGCTACATCAAGCACTTCAAGTTGCTTTCCGCCGCTGGCGCGTATTGGCGCGGCGATGAAAAGAGGCAGATGCTGCAACGCATTTACGCTACGGCCTTCTTCAAGAAGGACGAGCTGGACGCGCACCTGCACAATCTCGAAGAAGCGCGCAAACGCGATCATCGCGTGCTGGGCAAACAGCTCGACCTGTTCTACCTGAACGCCGTTGCACCCGGCGCAATTTTCTGGACACCGAAAGGCACGCAGCTGTACAACGCGCTCGAAGGTTTTGTGCGCGAACGGCAGCGCGAAGCGTTCAAGGAAATCAAGACACCGCTGCTCTACACGAAAAAATTGTGGGAGCAATCGGGCCACTGGGGCAAGTACAAGGAAAACATGTTCCTCGTCCTCGACAACGAGACGAACGAGCACAACATGTCGCTCAAGCCCATGAACTGCCCGTCGCATCACTTGTATTACGCGAGCTCAAAACATTCGTATCGCGAACTACCAGTGCGTTTTGTGACGTTTGACGTTTTGCACCGCAACGAACTTTCGGGTGCGTTGTCTGGACTTACACGCGTGCGTCAGTTTTCGCAGGACGATTGTCACGTGTACCTGCGCGAGGATCAAATCGCCGACGAAGTGAAATTCCTCATGGATTTCATTCTCGGCTATTACGAAACATTTGGTCTGACGGCCAAGCTCAAGTTTGCAACGCGTCCGGCAGAGCGCATTGGTGACGACGAGCTGTGGGATCGTGCGGAAGGTGCACTGCGCGCCGCGCTGGAAGGCACGGGCAAGGCGTACGAAATGAAGGAAGGCGACGGCGCATTCTACGGTCCGAAAATCGATTTTGATGTTACGGATTCAATCGGCCGCGCGTGGCAGCTTGGAACGATACAGCTCGACTATAACGCGCCGGAACGATTCGATCTCAACTACACGGGCGAGGATAACAGCGCGCATCGTCCGGTGGTGATTCATCGTGCCGTCAGTGGGTCGTTCGAACGTTTCATCGCCATTCTGATTGAACATTTCGGCGGCGCGTTTCCCGTCTGGTTGTCACCAGAACAGGTGCGCGTCATTCCGATTGCACTTGATTTCGTTCCGGCGGCGGAAGCGCTTGTGCAACGCATGAAGAGTGCGGGAATTCGAGCACATCTCGACTCACGCAACGAGACGCTCAACTACCGAATTCGCGAAGGCGAAGTCGCAAAAATTCCGTACATGTGCGTGATCGGCAAGCGCGAAGCCGACGAAGATTCAGTCGCTCTGCGCGTGCGTGGTACTGGCAAAAAACAGGAAACGGTGGCAAGCTCTGCGTTCATCGAACGTGTGGTTGAAGAGATTCGTACGCATGCGTTGGTGCCGATGAATGCTGTCGATGCGCCCTCCCCATCCTCGCCTTCCCAGAACGAGTCGTAAATGACGCCAGAAGCGCTCTTCGAACTGTTCCTTCTCGCGCCTATCGGGTTCGTTGAGGTCGACGAGGACGGAAAAGTCGAAGTCGCCAACCCGGCGGCTCGGCAACTTCTGGCAGGGTTTACGCGCGACTGGTCCATTGGCGACCTGTTTGCGGCACTGGGTGACGCGGCGCCTGACCTCGCTACGCGTGCAAAGACCTTCGATAGCCCGCGCGGTGTGGTGGTCGACAGCATGGAGCTGTTGGCGCCTGGCGCGCAGCGCGGTCTCACGCTGTCGCTGATCAAAGTGCTGGAAAATCGTTTTGTCGCGATTGTTTCGGATGCGTCTTCCCTTGCCACGACGCGCGGCTTTGTATCGCGTCTTGAGCAACAGCTGGGTGCAATTGAAGGTGCGGTGCGCGACTACGCGACGTTTACGGTTGATGCGACCGGAAAAATTGATAGCTGGAGTGCTTCGGCTGCACGCGTTCATCAATGGTCGGCCAATGATGCAATTGGGCAATCATTGTCAATTTGTGCGCCCAGTACGACCGGCGGCGAAAGCCATGTGCAGCAGACGTTATCGTTGGCGGCGCGCAACGGCTGGTGCGAAGAAGAAGGATTCCGCGTTCGTCGCGATGCGTCCACGTTCTGGGCGAGCACGATTGTCACCGCGCTTCGCGGACAGGATGGCAGCGCAACCGGTTATGTGGTTGTCACGCACGATTTGTCCGAGCGTAAAAAGTTCGAGCAATCGCTCACCGAAGAGCAGGCGTCCAGCACCGATTATCTCACCGGCGTTTCAACACGTCGCGGATTCTTTGACGTCGCCTCTGCGGAAATTGCGCGCGCGCGTCGCTACGGACATCCGCTTTCGATGCTTGTCGTTGATCCTGACAAGTTGCGCGAATTGAACGACACCTACGGCACCGAGTTCGGCGATGAGTGCTTGCGTGCACTTGCGTGGGTGTGCCGCCAGGAATCGCGTACGACGGACGTCGTTGGGCGGGTTGGTGGCGAGGAATTCGCCGTTTTGCTCCCCAGCACCGAGCTGTCCGGCGGGTTGGTGTTGGCCGAACGTATCCGCGAACGCATGGCGCGCCATGTGTTTCCAGGAGATACGCGCGATGTCACTTGCACCGTGTGCGTGGGCGTCGTCGAATTGACCGACGAAGCGCCGTCGGTTGATGGCATGCTGGCACTTGGGGACACGGCGGTGCAGCGTGCAAAGCAGGCCGGGCGGAATCTTGTCGTGGGGTACGACGCCTAAGTCTCACTGGTTAACTTTTACAGGCTCCTCCCCGGTCTCACGGGGAGTTCCCACTCCGGGAAACGGGCACCAGTTCGCCAGATCAGGCCAATAGGCCAGCAGGCTGTTTTCCCTACAAGGTCAACTACATGTCCGACTCCTCCCGCCAGCCCGTAATCGTGGGTGCCGCACGCACTCCTATCGGACGGTTTCTCGGGGGCCTCGCGCCCCTGTCTGCGCCTGAACTTGGCGCCATCGCAATTCGTGCCGCGCTCGCGCGTTCGGGCGTTCCTGTCGATCTCGTACAGGAAGTCATCATGGGGCACGTCATTCAGGGCGGAACGGGTCAGGCTCCAGCGCGCCAAGCGTTGTTGAAGTCGGGAATTCCGGCGACCGTTTCTGCTGTGACGATCAACATGGTGTGCGGATCAGGACTCAAGGCTGTCATGCAGGCCGCG
>JBDTTO010000280.1:0-5161 GCA_039930585.1 Gemmatimonadaceae bacterium | reverse complement strand
ACAGCACCACGTGACCGTTGCCATCGATGTCGCTTGGCTGGCCAAACGCTTTCGTATCAATCGCATCAACAACGTCGTCGAAGGTTGTCGCAATCGACGCATATTCGGCCTGCGTATATCCGTTGGTCGGATTCAGCGTATCGGCAACAACAATTGCTTTCCTGCCAACTGCCATGACACGTGCAGCCCGCATGTCAGCGTTCGTGCACGCCTGGTCGCCATTGCTGTTCAGGGTAACCAGCGAACCCACCGCAACCGTGCCCGGGATGACGTTGAGCCGAGCGCCGCCGGCTGTACTGCGTGAAGCCATCCATCGACGCGCGCTGGAGATTCGCGGCGTCAACTCGGTGCGTTCGCGAGTTCGAAGCGCCAATTCAAACGCCTGTCGGCCCGTGAGTGATGCGTTGACGCCGGACACACCGAGTGCGCCGGCTGCTGCCACTGTTGCTGCGTCGGATGTCACGGTCGTGACGCCTGTCGGCTGCACGGTGAAGGTCGATTTTGTCGTTGCAGTCGTCGCACCGTTGAACGGAATCAACGCGAATTCTGCAGCCGTTGTGCTGCTCACGCACAGAGTGGTTCCCGTAACTGTAATCGCGGCGCCAATGCCCATCGTGAGCGGCGTCGTGCATGACGATCCAGCGGTTGTGGCGAGCGACGTAATCGAGAAATTGGTAGTGAGCGTGGTGCCGAGCACTGTTGCCTGGATGACTACGGTTCCGGCGACCGTGCCAACCGTGACTTGAGTTTGTGCGGTGCCGGTGCTGTCCGTTTGCACACTCGTTGCTGACAGCGATGCCGCGCCCGATGTGATCGCGAATGCGACTGTGGCTCCTTTTACTGGCGTGCCCGATGCGTTGGCGACTTTTACGACAAGTGATTGGGCCAGCGCCGAACCAACAATTGCGGACTGTCCGTCGCCGCTTAAGGCGGTTACGGATGCGGGAATAAGCGTCGCACTGGCCGTGATGTTTGAACTGTCGCCGCCGCACGCGCTAAGCGTGCCAAACAGCAGTATGATTGCGGCCGCTACGGCCGTTTTTGCGCCGCGATTCGTGCGTATATGGAGTGCGCGCATGATTGGAGTTGAGTGGTTTGCTGCGTAAAAAACACGCGAACCGTCTCGAACCCTTTATCGGTCCGGAGAACCTGCTCCGGTCCTGTCGCCGTTGAAGATGAGGCCGACGTGGATCACATTTCTGATGCGTACGTTGCGCATCGGCCTATTTTTACTTCATCGCCGCCGCAATCGCCTGTTCAACAATCGGAACCATGATCTTGTAGCCCGCGAGATTGGGATGCACACCATCGGCCGCGAGTTCTTTCGGCAATCCCATGCGCGCGTCGGCCATCGCGGTGTGAAAATCTGCATACTGCGCCTTGTGTGATTTCGCATACGCGCGAATCCACGTATTGAGCGCAACAATTTTGGGCGCCGGTTCCAATCCTGGCTTCCACGGATAATCGAATACCGGCAACACTGAACACATCACCACGCGAATGCCGTTGGCCTGCGCAAGTTCGCTCATGCCCGCGAGGTTGTCTTCAATCATTTCGAGCGTTGATGGGCCCGTGTTACCGGCGATGTCGTTTGTACCGGCGAGAATCACAACGACACTCGGTTTCAGTGCGATGACATCCTGCCGAAAACGCACCAACATCTGCGGCGTAGTTTGACCGCTGATGCCGCGACCAACGTACGGCTTGCCCGGAAACAGTTGCGCGAACAACGGTGCCCACGCTTCGGTGATCGAGTTGCCCATGAACACCACGCGCTTTTCACCAGCTTTGACCGGCGCGAGTTCAGCATTGGCTTTCGCAAACTTCTGCAGGTTGGGCCAGTCGGGATTGCTCTGCGCGTTGCCGATGTGCGCCGCAACGATCAGTGTCGCCGCAATAATTGTGTTGCAAGACTTTCGCATGGTCAGACTCCAAACTGCCGCAGGTGATGATCAAGATGTTTGTACATCAGAATGGACCATTGCTCCGGCGTCAGCTTGCCGAAAAAACTGTGGGGATGTGTCGTAACTCCCTTCGGCCCGCCCGCAACAAAGCGATCAATGAGCGCGTTCAGCCGGTCGCGTTCCTTGTCCAGATCGCGAGCATCCGCGACCACCAGCAACGGATCGGTTGGTGAATCGCGCTTGATGGGATCATCGTTGCCCAACGCCATCGGCGTGATAATCCAGCCGATGAGACGGCCAATCATTGCGCGCGGCGGTTTGAGATCGCCCACCGCCATTTGAGACGCGAGTGCACAGTGCGCGATGGCCTGCGGAGCCGTCATGCTGCCCCACTGACGCACGCTATCCGGCTTGAGATTGGCCAGCCGTTCCTTGATCTCGGCCGCTCGGCTCGGTTCGAAAATGTTCTTCATGCCACATGTTGCGCGCCAATCAGCGTGACCGCAACGGTGAAGGCTGAGTTAAACCCTCCAACTCTGGATCTCTGGTGACGTCTCGAGCGTCATATATCCATGATCGATTCCAACTCCAGTTCCGGACTCCAGATGCAAGCCCCGTCGTTTAACCGCACCTCCCTGACGCGCGCCGCTGTTCTCGCCGCGTTGCTGTCTTCTCCGCTCACCGCGCAACCGGCGATCCCCATTCGCGAAATGACCGCGCCCGAAGCGCGCACGCCCGACACGTTCGGATTCATTTTCGGCGTACGTCCACTGGAAGGCGGTAAAGTGCTCGTGAACGATGGACTGCGTCGGCAACTCGTTGTGCTCGATGAAAAGTTTGCCACGCGCACCGTCAGTATCGACTCAGTTTCAACGGGAGGACAGAGTTACGGTCCGCGCGCAACGCCGCTCATTCCCTATCTCGCAGATTCATCACTGTTCGTCGATGGACCATCGCTTACGCTGCTCGTGCTTGATCCGAAAGGAAAATTCACACGCGTCATGTCCGCACCAAAACCGGGTGATCTCTCCTCGCTCGCAAGCAGTGCTGCAGGCGTTGATGCAAAAGGCAATCTCGTGTATCGCGGACGATTTGTAATCGCACCTAACATGAACGGCGCGGCTGCGGTTAGCGGTCGCGGCGGATTGCCAGCGATTCAGGTTCCCGATTCGTCACCCGTTGTGCGCGCTGACTTTGACACGCGCAAAGTTGATACGGTCGGTCATGTAAAAGTTTCGAGCGGCAATCGCGCGGTGCTTTCGCAGGATGCCAACGGAAAACTCATTGCCAAAACCACAATCAATCCACTCAACACGGTTGATGAATGGGCCGTGTTGTCCGACGGAACGATCGCGTTTGTGCGCGGCCACGACTATCACCTGGATCTCATTGCGCCAAGCGGAAAACAATCGTCCACTGAAAAACTTCCGTTCGATTGGAAACGTTTGACGGACGAAGACAAACAGGCTCTCATTGATTCGGCGCGCGCAGCGATGGACAAAGTTGTTGCAGACGCGAAAGCGAAAGCACCAAACGCCGCGGCGGCCGAACGTGCTGGATCCGAAGCCGCGATGGCAACGCTGATGAGCGCGGTGATGGGTGGCGGTGGTGGTGGTGCCGGCATGGCCAACGTCACGATTGGTGGCATGGGTCGTGGCGGCGCAGGCGTTGAAATTGCGGCTGGCGGTGGCGGTCCTCCAGGGATGGGATTGATGGCGCTCGCGATGCCAACAATCGTGACCGAGTTTGTACCACTCAAGGAAATTGCCGACTACTATCCGGCCATTCGCCCGGGCGCCGTGAAGGCCGACCTCGACGGCAATTTGTGGATCCTTCCAACCAGCAGCGCGCAATCAAAAGCGGGCGAACTGGTTTACGACGTCGTGAGCAATCAAGGGCAACTGACGCAGCGCGTGCGCTTGCCCGTTGGTCGTTCAATTGCCGGATTCGGACACAACGGCGTTGTCTATCTGATGCAACGCGATGCTGCGACCGGCGGATGGTTTCTGGAGCGCAGTCGCATTCTGAATTTCACGAAAGCGATGCATTAAACATCGTTCGTCGTAATTCGAGAGTAACAAAAAACCCCAGCGAAGTTCTCGCTGGGGTTTTGGCGTTGCTGGAGCTGCGACTTAACGCTTGATGCCGTCACCGCGTTTGAAGAACCCAGGCAACGACACCGGAATCGTGCCCGTAATGGGTGCGCGCCCCATCGCAGCACGCGCGCCAGCACGCTCGAGAACGTCGGCCACGCCGTATGTCGTCATGTACGTACCAACGTGCGGAAACTGACGAATGAGGTACGGATTGCCGAGCGACACAACAATGACGCGTTCGCGCGCGGCGAGTGCGTCAATCCATGACGCGATGTATTCGGGAACCGCAAATCGTCCTTCGCCTTCAATACGCCGCACGTAGGTTGCAACCACAACACGACGCGCACCCTTCGCGGCGGTCGCAATGGAATCAAGCGTCGCAGGTGATGTTGACGGACCAACCTTGAACACACGCGTCTGACTACCGACGGCTGCCTGTCGAATTTCAGCAGCGAACGTCTTGCCGGCGCGCAATTCCGTTTCTGGCATGTACTGCACCAACACTGTGCGTCCGCGCGTGGTGTCAATCAATCCCGCGTTGTCGCGCAGCAACGTGACTGAACGATTGGCAATATCGACCGCAATTGCGCGATGCGCGGGCGAACCGACCACGTCACGCAAGCTGTCGAGTGCAACAAGCGGATGAAACGCGACACCCGTACGTGCTTTGAGCGCGAGAACCTTGCGCACCGCCGAATCAATGCGCGCGCGTGAAATCGCACCGCGTTCCACTGCCGCAACCAGTGCATCAACGGCCTTTGTGGGATCTGTTGGTTTGAGCAATACATCCGCGCCGGATTGCACCGCAAGCACCGAACTTTCTTCGGTTGTATAACCCTTGCCAATGCCGCCAAAACCGAGACGATATTGAGAAAATACTTGTCCGAATACCAACCGCGCCGCATTCGATCTACATCGAGTTTGAATGTGCCGACAGAAAGCCGATTACCATCAAAAACGCTCATCGCGCCGTTCTCTCCCTCCCCAAATCGCTCTCAGTATAGCACATTTCCCCCAATGAGAAGAAAACGCAACCAAAAGACAGAACAGAAAAGCCTGTTTCTCCGGCAAGAGAGAAACAGGCTCACAGTGTGAAAAGCAACGCGAGAAAAGACTATTTTTTGCCAGGAACCGGACCTTAACACCGGAAGCATACAATGT
>JBDTTO010000279.1:0-5163 GCA_039930585.1 Gemmatimonadaceae bacterium | reverse complement strand
CGGTCAGCACCTTCATCTACGAAAAAAGAATTGGCGCGCGCAATCAGCTGGAAATTGCACTGCCGTTTGTTGTACATGAACGCGCCGCCAGTGAACGCGGTGGTTGGACTGGTGCCGAGCTCGGCGACATTATGCTGGCGCTCAAACGGACGGTGTACGTTGACGGAAACCGTGGAGCGATTTTGAGCATCGGTGCTGAAGCGGCATTGCCCACGGGCGACGTACGCGCAGGCTCAGGAAGCGGGACGACTGTGTTTGAACCGTTTCTGCTTGCGGCAAAAATTCTTCCGCGCACTTCGTTCATTCAAATGCAAACGGGTGTTGGTTTGCCTGTAAACACAACAAAGGCCGAACGCGAGGCGTTTCTGCGCGTCGCATTGGGAACGACCGTTGTTGCCGGCATTACACACGCGTTCACGCCAATTGCGGAATTTGAAGCCGTCCGACCACAGGGCGCCGGCGCAGTCGCGGAATACGATGCAATTCCGCAGATGAAAATCTCGCTCAGCAAACGCCAGCACGTCGCCGCCAGCATCGGCATGCGATTACCACTCGAGAGTTCGCGACGACCGAAACAGTTTGTCGCGTACTTTATGTGGGATTGGTACGAAGGTGGATTGTTTGCCGGATGGTAACGCCAACATGGTAACCGTGTCTCAAAAACGTGTAGTTCGCGCGCTGCAATTGCTCACAGGTGTTGGCGTGCTCGCGTTGACAACGATGGGCGCCACACGATGGGCACCAAGTGCGCATCTGCTGCGCAAATTGCCAAACTCCGAATCGCTGTTCGCCACTTCGGACGGATGCATCTCGTGCCACAACGGCTTGTCAACGTCCGCGGGCGAAGATGTATCGATTGGCACGTCATGGCGCGCGACGATGATGGCCAACTCATCGCGCGATCCGTACTGGCAAGCGTCCGTGCGTCGCGAAGTGCTGGAACATCCAACAGCCGGCCCTGCAATTCAGGATAAGTGCGCAACGTGCCACATGCCGATGGCGCGTTACGACGCGCACAAATCGGGAAAGCTGGGCGAAGTATTTGCGCACTTACCAATTGGTGAAGCGGACGAAGAATCCTCCGCGCTTGCGGCCGACGGTGTGGGATGCACCACGTGCCACCAGATCAAACCCGACAACCTTGGCCGATCCGAAAGTTTTGATGGCGGATTTGCCATCGAAAACAACTCGCCGAAAACCGGCCGCGTTGTGTACGGCCCTTACGAAATTGATGCTGGCCGCCAACGCGTGATGCATTCGTCGTCAATGTTCAAACCGGCGCAAGGCACGCACATTCAGAAAGCAGAACTGTGCGCCACGTGTCATACGCTCTTTACCGAAGCACGCAACGCCAAGGGCGACGTTGTCGGCACGCTACCGGAACAAGTGCCGTATCTCGAATGGCAACGCAGCGAATTCGCGACTGCGGATTCAAAAAATCCGAATGGGCGCACGTGTCAGTCGTGCCATATGCCAACGGTGCCGGAAAGTCTGGCGATCACCGGTGTGCTTGGCCAACCGCGTCCCGGACTTGCACGTCATGACTTTCGCGGCGGCAATTTTTTCATGCTCCGCATGCTCAACAAGTACCGCAAGGAGTTGGGCGTACAGGCACTCACGCCCGAACTTGAAGCGTCTGCACAACGCACGGTCGACCATCTGGGAACCGAAGCCGCAACAGTCGCGCTCGAAAGTGTGCGCCTGAACAACGGAACGCTCGAAGCAGATGTCCTTGTACACAATTTGAGCGGTCACAAGTTGCCAACGGCTTATCCATCGCGACGCGTCTGGGTGCACATCACCGCGCGTGATGCAAACCATCGCATTGTGTTTGAATCCGGCGCGATCGGAGCTGACGGCGCCATTACCGGCAACGACAACGACGCCGATGGTGCAACCTACGAACCGCACTACCGGCAAATCACTCGTGCCGATGAAGTGCAGATTTACGAATCGGTGATGGTCGATACCGCCGGACACCCGACGACCGGGCTTTTGTCTGCCGTTCGCTTTGCCAAAGACAACCGGCTCTTGCCGCGAGGCTTCCAGAAAGCCAACGCACCCGCCGACGTCGCAGTTCGGGGAACTGCACTCGATGACGCTGACTTTACTGCCGGCGAGGATCGGGTCCACTACGCCGTCGCCCTGCCGCAGGGAACCGGTCCGGTCACGGTGAGTGTCGAATTACGGTACCAACCCATCTCGTTTCGGTGGGCGAAGAACCTCGGCGAGCACAAGGCGGCCGAAATCCAGCGTTTTTCGGCTTACTACAGTAGCATGTCTCAAGGATCGTCCACGGTACTGGCCCACGCGGAAGCCGAAGGTCGGTAGGGCATGCCGCGTTAGGGTACGCCGCGTTAAGGTAGGCCCCGCTAGGGTAGGCCGCTGGCGCCGTGTTGTCCCTGTGTAGGCAGTTACGGTCCCAAAGGGCGCGACCCTGGGCGGTCCCGAGGCCGATATGCAGTGTGTTCGCTCGAAACGGAGACCTTCCGCGGGTGTAGAAAGTCATCAGAAAGGGACGTACCTTGTTTTATCCCTCCATTTTGTGAGACGCGAAGCATGAATCGCTCCAAAAAGTTCGCTCTGGCCAGCCTCTGCCTTGCCCTGCCAATTGCCGGCGGAGCGTTCGCCCTGCAGTCGCGTTCCACACGCAACGGCGCCGAATTGCTTGGGCAGGTCCTGCAATTGGTCGACAAACGTTTTGTCGACACGCTCGACCAACAGGCGCTGTACGAGAAAGCCGCACGCGGCCTCGTCGCCCAACTCAACGATCCATATACCGAACTCTTCTCGCCCAAACAGCTTGAAGAGTTTTCTCGCAGCACGAATGGCCGCTACGCCGGTCTCGGCATGGAGATCACGCCGCTTAACGGCTACGTGACCATCGGCAAGGTCTTTCACAATACGCCAGCTGAAAAAGGCGGCGTGCTGGAAGGCGACAAGATCAGCCTGATCGACACCGTAAACGCCAAGGGCATGAGCACGCAGCAGGTACAGGGTTACCTGCTCGGCGAGCCAGGCACGGCGGTTAACGTGACGTTCATTCGCCCAGGGGTCGCCCAGCCGCTCAAGCTCAACTTCAAGCGCGCCGTTGTGCATGTGCCGGCCGTTCCGGTCACGATCATGCTGGACGACCGCGTTGGATACATCGAAGTGCAGAAGTTCAGCGAGGCCACGTCGTCCGAAGTTGACAGCAGCGTGAAGGCACTCAAGGCGAAGGGCGCCAAGGGAATCATCATCGACCTTCGCCTGAACGGCGGCGGCATCCTGGACGAAGCGTTCAGCATGAGCAACCTGTTCCTGCCGCAGGGCAAGGAGCTGCTCAGCGTCCGTGGTCGCGGCGAGTTTCAGCGCTATGTGGCCGAGAAGTCGCCCAGTGCTCCTGAAATCCCGCTGGTCGTAATGGTCAACGGCGGCACCGCCTCGGCCTCGGAAATCGTCGCTGGTGCGCTGCAGGATTATGACCGCGCACTCATTGTCGGACAGACGTCGTTTGGCAAAGGCCTCGTGCAGAGCGTCTACAATCTTGATGGCGGTTACGCACTCAAGATCACCTCGGGCAAGTGGTATACGCCGTCGGGTCGCTCGATTCAGAAAGAACGCAAGATGATCGACGGACAGTTCATCGAAGTCATGCCCGATTCAATGGAGACCGATTCCGCACGGAGAGCGCGTCCAGTTTACAAATCTGAGAGCGGACGCGTTGTATACGGCGGCGGTGCAATTACGCCAGACGTGATGGTCATGCCAGACACGTTCAGCACGCCGGAATTGACGCTCGCCAAGGCGATTCTATCCAAGCGCAGCGACATGGAAAACGTGTTGGGCCAGTTCGCGCTTGAACAGAAGGGCAAGGTGAAGCCGGACTTCAAGGTGTTGCCGGAATGGCGTACGGAGATCTTCAATCGCCTGAATGCCGCTGGCATGAAGCTCGATAAGTCGATGTACGATGCCGGCGCCTCCTGGTTCGATACGTGGATCGATGCCCGTGTCGGTCGCGCCGCTTTCGGTGACAGCACCGTCAAGCGCCATGACATGGCTGACGACCCACAGATCAAGAAGGCGCTCGCCTACCTGCACAACGCGAACACGCAGAAGGACGTCTTCGCCGCGGCTGCAGCAGACACCAAAGTGACCGCCACCTCAACGGCAAAAAAGGGTTCGCACTAAGAGCTGACGAAAATGGCGTGGTGATGCCGTAACGATACGGATTGCCACGCACGGGGGGTCGCGGTACGCTGCAGGACTATGCGTACTTCGACCCCCCTTTTCATTTCGGCCGCAGCGCTCGTTGCATCAGCCTGCAGCTCCAATATCCGCAGCCTCGACAACAACGTCGGCGCGGTCGTTCACGCCAATAACGCCCAGCCCGGCGCACCGAAAATCGTTCCGGCGCTGCCCGGTGAAACGCATCTGAGCAATCTCCGCCAGCTCACGAACGGCGGCGAAAACGCTGAAGCGTATTTCAGCGCTGACGGGCAGTGGATCACGTTCCAGTCCACGCGCGATGGTCGCCCGTGCGACCAGCAATACGTGATGAAGACGGACGGCAGCAACGTCACCCGCGTGTCCAACGGTCAGGGCAAGACGACCTGCGGTTGGTTTCTGCCGGGCAGCCAGCGGATCTTCTTTGCATCGACGCATGCGGCGGGCGCGGCCTGCCCGGTGAAGCCGGATCCGAGCAAGGGCTACGTGTGGGGCATTGATGACTACGACATCTACACAGTGGGTCGTGACGGCAAGGAACTGAAACGCCTCACGAACTACAACACCTACACAGCCGAAGGCGTCTTGTCGCCCGATGGCAAGCGCATCGTGTTCACGTCGCTCAAGGGCGGCGATCTCGACATCTACACGATGAATGTCGATGGCACCGATGTGAAGCAGCTGACAAAAGCACTTGGCTACGACGGCGGTCCGTGGTGGTCACCGGATGGCAAACAGATCGTGTATCGCGCGTATCACCCGACTGATCCGACCGAGTTGAAAGCGTATCAGGATCTGCTCAAGCAGCACATGATCCGTCCGAACAAGATGGAAATTTTCACGATGAATGCGGACGGCAGCAATCAGAAGCAGATCACGCAACTCGGCGGTGCGAATTTTGGTCCGTCATGGGCGCCGGGTGGCAAGCAGATCATTTTTTCGTCCAACCATAACGAT
>JBDTTO010000278.1:0-5171 GCA_039930585.1 Gemmatimonadaceae bacterium | reverse complement strand
ATCATCGCTTGATCGGATAACGAACTGCAAACGCTCAGCTCATCCGTCGTGATCACAGAGTTTCCGCCAACAATGTGAACACACGCTTCCAATGACGCTCTGCCGCATCTGCATTAAACGCGAGATGATCCGGCACCGTCCATCCGTGCGCTGAACCAACGTAATTCTCAATCGCATGATCCACTTCGCCACGACGTAACGCTTCGGCCAGTCGCGCCGACTGCTCGGGCGGAAAACTTCCGTCCACACCCGCGCAGCCAATGTAGACACGCGCCTTGATTTGCGTCGCCACGAGATGCGGACTATCCGGTGCATCGCCCGCCAGTTGGCCGCCGTGAAATGTTGCCGCAGCACGAATACGATCGGGATACGCGGCTGCTGCGTGCAGTGCCCGCGCTCCGCCCATGCAATATCCCACCACGCCAACCGGACCCGTGGCGCCTGCGTCAGCCAACACCTGCAAAAACGCACGACTGTCGCGCCGGCTCATATCCTGTGTCGTACCGCCGATGCGGCCCATGATCTGTGCCTTCGTGTCTTCGTTGCGGAATGCGGTTTTGGCATCCATCGACGCGTAATGACCAAACCGATAAAACAAATCGGGCAACAACACCGCATAACCCTCACTCGCGTAACGTTCGGCCATTTCGTCCAGCGCGGGACGAAAACCGATACCGTCCATGTACATGATGACGGCCGATCGCGCGGCATTCGGCGTGTCGGGCAGGAACAGATGCGCGCGCGCCTTGCCATCGTCGGTGGGGATGTCGAGGTCCTGTCTGGACATGTCCGGAGTCTCCTGTGAGTCGCGCAGTGAAACGTTGCACCGTCTTTTCAATCGAGAGTCGCGCTACCGCAAAATACCACGCGCGTGCGCTTGTTCATCGTGTGTCTGCGATGCAGCGTATTTGATATGCCGGGTGCGATGCCTCGTGTCCGATATCGCGCGTCGGATATAGTTTATACCTATGGCTTCCACACCGCCTGCAGCTCCGCGCATCCTGTCCGTCAACATTGGTGCCATTCGCGAAATAGAATTTCGCGGACGACTCTATACCACGGGCATCTGGAAATCACCCGTCGAAGAACGCGTGGCCTTGCGCGGCGTGAACTTTGTGGGCGACGATCAGGCCGATCGCACTGTTCACGGTGGTCCGGATAAAGCCGTGTATGCGTACGCGCGCGAGGACTACGATTTCTGGCGTGAACGTGAAGCAATGGAAACAGTGCCCGGGTACTTTGGTGAAAATCTCACAGTCGAAGGCATCAACTTGTCCGACGCATTGTATGGCGAACGATGGAGTGTCGGATCTGCCGTGCTCGAAGTAGCGCAACCGCGATTGCCTTGTTTCAAGCTGGGCATTCGTGTTGGCGACGGAACGTTTCTCAGGCGATTCATGAATGCGAAACGTCCGGGCGCATACTTTCGGATTATCGAAGAAGGCAATATTGGCGCAGGAGACGAAGTGCGCGTAATCGACAAACCCACGCATCACATCACGCTGCGCTTCATGGTTGAAGCACTGGATGATCCGGAAAAAGCATTTGCGCTGCGCCAATTGCGCGGCTTGCCTGGATTCTGGCAGCGTGTTTCGGAGAGTGCGGACGAAGTGTGATCAGTTAGTTCTGAACGTTTGGCCGAGCGTTGTAAATCAGCAGGCTGAGGAGCAGGGGAATAAAGCGGCGCTTCATTGTGTCAGCGCTTTACAACCCCAACAGAGGTCCGCTCCGATGTTTAACCGCCTTATCTTTGTCGCCGCGATTACGACTGTCGTTTGTTTCGCTGCTGCCTGCGGCGACGACGATCCAATTGTCGTACCGACGCCTGTCTCCAAAATTGTCACGTTCAAAGCCACGATGAATGGCGCGGGCGAAGTGCCCGTGAATGCCACCACGGGCACTGGCACATTCACAGCGACGTTGGATACTTCCACCAACGTGTTCACCTACGACCTGACGTTTACCGGCCTCACGTCAAACGTGAACAACGGACACATTCACGGTCCCGCGGCCGTGGGCGTAAATTCAGGAACCACCATCAACTTCAATACGCTGGCCGGTGCGACGTTCGGCTTTGGCGCACAAGCGGGAACAGGACACGGTACGATCGTGTTGAACGCCGGAACACAAGTTACGACCACTATTAATGGTGATTCGCTCAAGAAGTTGCTGTTTGCGGGTCTTACCTACGCGAACATTCACACCGTGAACAACGCCGGCGGCGAAATTCGCGGACAGATCACGAAGCAGTAGTCAGTCGTGATTCGTCTTGTTGCGTTAGCAACCGCTCTGTTCCTCACGAGCGGGCGGTTGCTCGCGCAATCGGGTGCGGCGCCAGATGCCATGTCGTCGCACAAAATGTCATCCGGCAGCATGTCGGCAATGACAATGATGTTACCACTAAATGTACCGTCTTCGCGAATGGGCTCCGGCACATCATGGGTGCCTGATTCAACGCGCGTGCGCGACATCAGTACCATGCGCGGTGCATGGATGTTATCACTGCAAGGCAAAGCGTACGGTCAATACGTAAACCAATCCACCAAACGCGGCGACACACAGTTTGGCATTACCGATTGGGGAATGTTGATGGCGATGCGATCAGTCGGCACGGGTCAATTTCGTTTCAATCTCATGACAACGATTGAACCACTCACGATTGGCGGAAGCGGTTATCCACTGCTGCTGCAGACGGGTGGCACGTATCAGCACTCACCGCTGCACGATCGACAACATCCGCACGACGCCGTGATGGAGCTCGCAACAAGTTTCGAACAGCCCATCGCGAACACCCTCTCGCTCTCGGCCTACGCAGCCGCGGTTGGCGAACCGGCGATTGGTCCGGTTGCATCAATGCATCGCCCGTCTGCCGAGAATGATCCGCTGGCGCCAATTGGCCATCACTGGCAGGATGCATCGCATCAGAGTTTTGGCGTGCTCACTGTGGGTGTGAATACGCGCACGCTCAAGCTTGAAGGCTCGTTGTTTAATCCACGCGAGCCCGATGAACATCATCTGTTCATGGATTATCGCGGCGCGAAGCTGGATTCGTACGCAGGTCGCATTACCTGGGCCGCAACGCCGCACGTTGTTGCATCATCGTGGTATGGATTTCTCAATTCACACGAACGACTGGATCCAACCACGCGCATGCATCGCTACGGCGCCTCGGTGCTCACGCAATCGCGCGGCATACTTGGTGGCGATTGGTCAAGCACGTTTGTGTGGGCGATGAATTTGCACCATCACGGCGGCGCGAGTCACGAACTCATTCATGGCGCGCCTGGCGCATCACCGCATCATCATGCGTCGAGTTTGCTGGCTGAAACAAATCTCGGCATCGGAACGCGCACGTCAGCGTTTGCGCGCATCGAGCGCGTGAAGAAGGACGGCGAAGAGCTTGGTTTTCAGGGCGGCGATTTAACGGTGCTCTACGATATCCGTTCGATTGTGCTTGGTGGTGTTCGCACCATTGGAAACGTTGCCAACACGCAGCTCGCGTTTGGTGCGCGAGGCTCAATCAATTTTGTGCCGCAAATATTGCTGGCGACGTACGGTACTCGTACGCCATCGGGGTTCGCAGTGTACGCGCAACTTCGCGCGGCACGAAGGCATTCAGGCCAAACGCATTTGCATTGAGCAACCTGGTTTGCAGGCCAGTCGCGCACTAAGAATCCGACCATCTCAGCGTGCGATGGCCAATTCTGCTCGCGTGTGTGCTGCGGCCTAGGACACGCTCTTCTTGATCGCGCTCGCGAGCTTCCTGGCTGCGTTGGCGCGATCGGATTCCGTACCGGACGAGAAAAACGCCGCATCGATTTCGAATTCGGCGCCGGTGGGTGTTTGCATCAGAACCATCGTGCCGACCGATCTTCCATCCACCACGATTGCCACCCGAGCTCCCCGACGAGCGGCGGCGCGGATTGCATTCAACCAGCGATCGAGTGACTGGGGTTTGACGGTGAGGATGATTGCGGTCGACTTGTGAGAACCGCTCAGCACGTACCACGCACTCCGGGTTACAGCCTTTACATCCGACAGATCGCCGGCCGTGAGCAGCGGCGGATCCTGAAGCCGGCCACCAGCACCTTCCAGGCGAAGTTCAAACGTCATGGTTTGCTCCCGAGCGAGTGTGCTTGCGATGCGTACGCAGATAATGCGCGCGCGCTGCGGTCATCGCGGAGTCTTCATCACCATGCGCGCGTTCATCCACGCCCGATGCGTTGCACACGCGACAATACCAGCGGCCGTAATACGCCCCGTGCTCCTCATCAAATGTGAGTGAATAGGGGAGTTCGTCGGGCGCAGTCATCGGTGCAATAACGCGTCAGTAGCCCAGCGCGAGATCAACCTCATTTCGCAGTACGTCACCGCTTTGGTATCGTTTGAGGTTGTCGGCGAACAACGCTGCAACATCATCCCAGTGCGACAGTCGAAAGCCCGCGCTGTGCGGAGTGACGATGACGTTCTTCATGGTCCACAAATCGTCGGATGCATCAAGCGGTTCGCGTTCGAAGACATCGAGCACTGCACCGCCAAGTTGCCCGGATTCAAGGGCCGCGCGCATGGCCGCGTTGTCGACAATGCCGGCGCGCGCCACGTTGACCAGCACCGCGCCGCGATTGAGGAGCGCCAACTGTGGTGCGCCAATCATGCGATGCGTTGTTCCGACGCCGGGAGCGCTCAGCACCAGCAGATCGCAGTTGGTAATCGCGGCCTCCAATTGGTCGGGGCCAACCACACTGTTCACAAACGACGGTCGTGGCGCATCAATCGTGCGACGAATGCCCGTGATGTGAATGCCAAACGCATGGGCGCGCCGAGCGATTTCAACGCCGATCGTACCTAAACCAACAATGGTCATGCGTTGCCCACTCAGCATCCACGGCCAGTCGCCGGCGAGTTCGTTCTGAATCCATTTTCGTTCGCGCTGTGCAGCCAACGTGCGATCAAACTTGCGCGACAACATCAGAATGCCACCCATGACGTGTTCGGCGATGGGAACGGCCTGCACGCCTTTGGAGTTGGTGACGAGGACGTTGTGTTCGGTGAGGGCGGCCAGTGGCAGCAAACCTTCGACGGCGGCGGCGGGCGAGTGCACCCACCGCAGTCGCGGTGCGCTGGCCACCATGTCCGCCGAGCGTATCCGCTCGCGCAAACAGCCGCGCATC
>JBDTTO010000277.1:0-5177 GCA_039930585.1 Gemmatimonadaceae bacterium | reverse complement strand
CATGGCGTTGCTGGGCATGCAGGACATCAACATCGCGTTTGGCGGACCGGCCGTGCTGATCAACGCCAACTTCAGCATTGAGCGGGGCGAACGCGTGTGCCTGCTGGGCCGGAACGGCGCCGGCAAGAGCACGGTGATGAAACTGCTGGACGGCACCGCCACGCCCGACACCGGCATCATCACGCGCCAAACGGGTGTCACGGTCACGCGCCTCGAACAGGAAGTGCCTGATGACGTAACGGGCAGCACGTTTGATGTGGTCGCAGCCGGACTTGGTGAAATGGGCGGACTGCTGTCGCGGTATCACGCTGCCAGTCATCGCGTAAGTGAAGCTGGTGTCAACGACACTGAACGCGATAGCGCGCTGCGCGAAATGGATCGATTACATCACGCACTCGATGCTGCGAACGCCTGGCAAATTCAAACGCGTGTTGATACGGTGCTCGAACACTTGGGCCTCGATGCCGACGCGCCATTTGACAAAGCATCCGTAGGACGCAAACGCCAAACGCTGCTGGCCCGCGCACTCGTGCGTCAGCCGGATGTGTTGTTGCTGGATGAACCGACCAACCATCTGGACGTATCGGCTGTTGAATGGATGGAAGAATTTCTCGTGGATCGTAACATCACGATGTTGTTTGTTACGCACGATCGCGCGTTTCTGCGAAAAGTTGCCACACGAATCGTCGAACTTGATCGCGGTCAGTTGGTGGATTGGGGCACGGATTACGACACCTATCTCGAGCGCAAAGAAGGGATGTTGCACGCCGAGAGCAAGGAGTGGTCGGAGTTTGACAAGAAGCTGGCGAAGGAAGAAGTGTGGATTCGCACCGGCATTCAGGCACGACGTACTCGCAACGAAGGTCGCGTACGTGCACTGGAATCGTTGCGTGTCGAACGGAGCGCGCGTCGCGAACGCACGGGCACCGTCAAATTGCAAACCAGCGAAGCCGATCGTTCGGGAAAGTTGGTTGCTGAAGCGATTAATGTCAGTTTCTCGCGCGGCGACCGGTTCATCGTGCGCGATTTGACCACCACAATTGCGCGCGGTGATCGCGTTGGCCTGGTTGGTCCGAACGGAACCGGCAAGACCACGCTGTTGCGACTGTTGCTTGGTCAGCTGGAGCCCGATAGCGGAACCGTTCGCTTGGGTACGAATCTCGAAGTCGCGTATTTTGATCAATTGCGTGAGCAGCTTGATCCGGATCGCAGTGTATTTGACAGCATTGCCGACGGTATGGATTTCGTGGAAGTTGGCGGCAACAAAATGCACGTGCACGGATATCTCAGCAATTTTCTGTTTCCATCCGACCGTGCGCGCACGCCGGTTCGTGCACTGTCAGGCGGCGAGCGCAATCGGTTGTTGCTCGCGCGATTGTTCACGCGCTCATTCAACGTGCTGGTATTGGATGAACCAACCAACGATCTCGATATCGAAACGTTGGACTTGCTGGAAGATATGTTGACGGAATTTGCCGGAACGTTGCTGGTTGTCAGTCACGATCGCGCATTTCTCGACAACGTGGTCACGAGCACGCTGGTGTTCGAAGGCGGTGGCCGCGTCAACGAATACGTTGGCGGATATACCGATTGGTTGCGTCAGCGCAAAATTGCAGAACCCGTTGCAGCACCCGCAGCAAAACGCGTCGAAGCGGCGACGGTAGCAAAAACGGAAAAAAAGAAAAAGCTCAGTTTCAACGAGTCAAAAGAACTCGCAACATTGCCCGACAAGATTGACGTGCTCGAACAGGAACGCACGGCGTTGTACGTCTCGCTCGCCGATCCGGCATTTACACGCAATGCTTCGGCGTTGCTGGAAACCAATTCGCGCCTGTCAACTCTCGAAAAAGAAATCACGAAATTGACCGAACGCTGGGAAGCACTGGAAACGCTGGCCTCGAACAGCTAACGCGTTATGCGTTCGCGTTATGCGTTCGCGTTATGCGTTCGCGTTATGCGTTCGCGCTCTTCACCTTGTACATGACAACCAGATTGGCCGGCTGAATCAGCAACTCCGGCGCCGGAAACGGCCGCTCTCCAACGCGTTCGTATCCCATGTGTTCGTAAAATCCAAACAGATCGGTGCGCGTACTCACCACTTCAAGCTCGATGATTGGGCAGCACATTTGCGCGCGACAGTGCATTTCGGCAGCGCGCAGAAGTTTTGCGCCCAATCCTTTGCCCTGAAAATCCGGATCGACTGACAACAATCCAATATGACCACGGTTGCCGTTGCAATCGATGCACACGCTACCCATGATGCGTTTGCTTTCGTCATCAGTTTCAACGATTACAAACCACATGTTGGGCGTTGACAATTTCTCGTTAAGGTCGAGGCGATCGGTGCGCTGACCGCGGACAAACGCTGCTTCAGCCACATACGCGCGGTTGATGAGCTCCACGAGTTGCGGAATGTCGGCTGCGGTAGCGATGCGTGTGTTCAAGGGCGGGATCAGTGAAGTCGGAATCAATAAATCCTGATGCTCCGAACACAAATCAACCGTTACTGCTCCCGCAACGCCTCTACCGGGTCAACGCGCGACGCGCGCAGGGCCGGCGCCAGCGCGGCGACCACAGCGACGACAATCAATGCCGCGGTTACGCCACCATACACCGTTGGATCGTATGCCGAAGTCTCGAACAGCAGCGGTTTGATCCATCGCCCGGCGAACAGTGAAACACCAACGCCGAGTGCTACTGCGAAGAGCGACAAGCTCACCGATTGACGCAGTACCATGCGCACTACATCCACCGAACGCGCGCCTAACGCGAGCCGCACACCCATCTCCTGCGTTCGCTGCGCAACGGAATACGAAATCACGCTGTACAAACCAATGCTTGCGACAACCAACGCGAGACCTCCAAACAGCGCAAACATGGTGGCGCCAAGTTGCCATGAGCGAAATTGCTCGTCGAGTACGTCGGACATCGGCTGAGTGGTGACATACGCCGTGCCTGGCATCGCGCGCTGTACGGCCGCGCGAATTGTTTCCGTCGCATTGACCATTGGCGCTTTCAGACGCACAAACAACACGGCGCGTCCGATATCGAACTGCGTTTTTGGCAGATACAGCTGCGATTCCCTGCTCCCGGTCAGATGCTCCCAGTGAACGTCTTCAGCAATTCCAATTACTCGACGGCATGGCATGGTATCGGCTTTAATGCGCACACACTTTGTCAGCGCGTCCGCGTTTGGCCACAAAGCGTTGGCCATGGACTGACTCACTACCATAACCGGTTCTGTGCCACTCTGATCTTCCGCACTGAATCCTCGACCGCGCACAATACGCGTGCCCATTGTCGCGAAATAGTCAGGTGAGGTAACCTGAATCAGAAAGTGGCCGCGTTTGCTGGCAGAATCGATTCCCGCAACAAACAGCTCTTCATCCCATTCGGACATGAAGGGTATCATCGCACCCGCAGCGGCGTTTTGTACACCTGGAATGGCTTGAGCCGTCCGCAACATCTCGTCGAGCACTACCTGCTGGCGTGTGCTGTCAAGTTGTACACCACGCAGATTCTGTTCGACCAACACGATGCGATCAGCATCAAAGCCGAGTCGCGTGGATTGAACGTTGCGGAGACTTCTGACAAACAGTCCTGCACCCACCAACAGGACAACCGAGAGCGCTGCCTGCATTACCATCAGCGTCGAACGCAAGCGCGAACGTTGGTGCGTGCCTTCGCGACTGCCGGCTTTGAGCGCACTTGCCAGACTTGTTTTGCCAGAGCGAAGTGCAGGTAACAAACCGGTCAGCACACCGACCACCACTGCGACGGTAATGGTGAACAGCAGCGTGCGTGTATCGGAGAGCGTGTTGACCCAGGAAACATCCGGCAGCAGAGTCGCGCGCAAAATGCGACCGCCCCACTCGGTGACGAGCAGACCCGCGACTCCACCCAATAGCGCAAGCATTGTGCTTTCCACGAGTAGCTGTGCGAGTAATCGCTGTCGGCTTATGCCAAGTGCCAATCGCACCGCGATTTCGCGCTGACGACGCAGCGCACGGGCCAGCATCAAGTTGATGACGTTTGCGCAGGCGACAATCAGCACAATGAGCGCTACACCAACCAACCACACGGCAACTTTTACATCTGTTGACTGATTCGGACCGCGCTCGCTCTGAATTGGCGCAACAACAACACGCGGTTTGGCAATGTTCGGCGGTGTTGCTGATGCGGGATTGATAGCGCGCGCTGCGTCATAGCTCCGGCGAAAGGCGGCACCCATCTCTGTAGTAGTAGCAATGAGTGTTGCATCGGGCTTTCGACGAACAACGACTTGCACCCAACTGAGACCGTATGTCTCGTACCAGTGCGTTTTGCCGTTCCCTGGAAAAGAGTTGTCCCCACCACTGGCCAGCGGAATAAATGCGGCCGGCGTTTGCCTGCTTAGTCCAGTGAAACCACTTGGTGCGACGCCGATAATTGAATAATCAAAACGACCGATGCGCACTATTTTTCCCAACACATCGCTCTGGCCGCCATACGCGCTCTGCCAAAAGCCGTAGTTCAGCACCACAACGTTGACGGATCGTCCCGGGACATCTTCGTCGGCTGAATAAAAACGACCAATGACAGGACGAACATCGAACAACTTCCAGAAGCCTGCCGACGCGTAGGTAATACGATGTTCCTGCGCACCCTCCGTGCCGATGGCCATCGACGGATTCCACACTGCGGCTGCCGCTTCAATGGTTTTCGCTGAATCGGTGAGATCTCGAAAACGGTGATAACTCGTGCTGGAGCCGAAGTACTCCTTGTTGTTATCGAACGTTGTCATGTACAGGCGCTGCACTCGGTCCGCATTCGCGAGATGCGCTGGCGGCCGCAACAAAAGCTGGTCGACGATGCCGAACATGGTGGCGTTGGCACCAATTCCGAGTGCCAGAATGACAACAACCGCAATCGCAAATCCCGGTTTGCGCCTCATGCCGCGAAGTGCGTAGCCGAAATCCTGCGCGGCGTTACTCCACCATTCAATGCGGCGTGATTCCTTCACGCGTGCGCGATCAATCTCGCGCAAACCGTTACGCGTGCGTTCAACGTCACCAAAGCGCGCTTCGGCCTGCGTTCGCGCGTCACTCTCTGACAATCCTTTTGCCATGAGATCGCGCACGGTAAGTTCGAAATGAAACTGCAGCTCGTCATCAACCGCGCGTTCGACGTCCGTGCGA
>JBDTTO010000276.1:0-5180 GCA_039930585.1 Gemmatimonadaceae bacterium | reverse complement strand
CGCTTGTCTTTCTCATAACGGCCCGGTCCAACGGCAACGATCGTACCCTGTTGCGGCTTTTCCTTGGCGGTGTCGGGGATGTACAGTCCGCCGCGCATCTGCTCCGTCTCTTCGGACGGCTTGATGACAACGCGATCGGCCAACGGCGCTACTTTGCTCATGGGGTCCTGCCCTCCAACATATTGGGTCAGTGAACTAACTCGATGTCCAGAATGCGTTAGCACTCATCGAGGGAGAGTGCTAACACTGGACGGAATTGTAACGGGCCCCCATCGGCCCGTCAAGTCGACACAAGTCACAATGCACATCTGTAAGTCATTGCCAATAAACGCTTTACAGCTTCGTTACCAACCGGGGCGATTTCCCGTTATCTGAGCTTCGCGCGCTCCAGAAAGCCAACTTTCCCATCAACGCGCAGCAAATACACTTCGTCCAAGGCACCAAATCCTGCCAAAGCGTAACCCTTGGGAAATTGCACGCGCTCTGCGACTTCGCCCTTTCGATTCACGACATCGTACAACAATCCACCTGTCGTACCGGAGGACGTTCTAGGCACGATCCACAAGTTTCCCTTCGGATCAACCTTAAGCGCACCTGGCGCAACGGGCGGTTCGTAATCGGGAAGTTTGTCGAGCGAAACAAATTCAAATTGCATCTTCAATCGACGAGGACCTTCGGCCGTCGGAATCATCTGCGCCGGTGCTGCCTCAAGCGCCTTCTCCAACAACGGACGCATTGAATCGAGCTTGAATTGTTTTTGCTCGTCGGTCATGCGCTTCCAGTCGAACGCCATCTTTGGTGACGAGGTGATTTTTCCGTCTGCCGAAACCCAATCAATGTGGTAGTCATGCGCGCGCAGAATCGCGATTGTGCCATCGGGAAGCATCGTCCATTCGTCACCCGTGTCCATGGGATTCACAACCATCTTGAGCGAAATATTCTGCGCTTCCTGCGTCAACGTCATCGAGCCAGGCTGCAACACCTTTAGCGTAGTGATGGTGTCCACTTTGCGTGTGTCAAAATCGCCACGCAAAATCGGTCCTGAATCCGATTGTTGCGGCAGCGACATCAGAATCTTTGATCCGGGTTCAGGCAGCGTAATTTTTGGCGGACGCATGCCGCGGTAGATCAGGTGCCCCGCTGGATCGATGTGCGCGGAACCGAATGCAGCGGCCGACAAATACACAGCATCATTCGGACGCGGCAGCGCCATCACCCGCGCAACCTTTCCCGCATCATCCAGCACCAGCAACGCCTGCGTCGCCACATCGACGTACAGTGTTGAGTCTCCGAAGTAACGAATCAGTTGCGCGGATGGAACGGCGCTTGCCATGGCGCTGCCGGTCGTGCTTCCCGAGTCAATCACCACTGAAAACTTCGAAAGACTGGGTTCGAATAACAACACACGTCGACGCATGATGTCGTTCACCATCACGCGACCGTTGGTCAGCGCACGAACAACAACCACCGGCCCCAACGAATCTTTGGACGTGGAAACGATCGCGCCAATAGGACGCGTCGGAATTTTTGCTTGCGCAGTCTGCGCATTGATACTGCGCACGGTTCCAGCGCTCAACAACAGTGAGGCAACCATCCCAAATACAACCGCCTGACGAATCATTTGCTTCATGAGATTAAATGTGTTTGCAACTTGCGACCACCGACAAACGTCTACGCAGATGCAAAGACCAGTGAACCCGTGCGCAACTCGTGGACAACTCCGGCTTCATCTTCAACACGCAGCGCACCGTTTCGTTCGAGTCCGCGCACAACGCCAGCGATTGGTGCTGTTACGGTGCGATTGACCGACAGATCACGGGCCATCCACTCATCCTGCTCGTGATGTGAAAGTATTCCGTGATACTGAGCGACGGCGCGGACGGCTGGAATCATCTCAAGCAACACCTGATTGCGAGTCGTTACGGACGCAAGGGCCGCCGCTCCGCTGTTGTTCGTCGGCAACGTCAAGTTAACGCCAATGCCGATTGCGACCCAGTCCAACGCGCCTTCGCGCCAACGCGCTTCAACCAGAATGCCCGCCAGCTTGCCCGACCCAACATAAAGGTCGTTTGGCCACTTGAGCGAAATCGAACCTTCGGCAAACGGTTCGATGGCTTTGGCGATTGCCAGGCCAAGGCGAATTGACAGCACATCGACCGCTGCAGCATCCGTCGGCCGTTCAATGAGTGTACACCACACACCCTGCCCTACTTCCGACTCCCACACGTTTCCGCCGCGTCCCCGCCCAGCGCTTTGATGATCGGCCACGATCAACGTTCCGGCCGGAGCACCGAGCGATGCACGCGCATGTGCTTCGTCCATCGTGGATGTCACCGACGCGAGATGCACCACCTCGTGCACGTGCAAAACCACAGCACTGGGCAGCATAAGTTCTTCTCCCGAACTCTCTGGTTTCATGCCGATGTTCGAATCAACTGCGCATCGCGACCAACACCAACACGATTGCACCGAGTGCGAGTCGATACACTGCGAACACGCCAAAGCTGTGTTTGGCAACCAACTTGAGCAGCACTGAAATTGCGATCCAGCCACTTGCCGCCGCAGTAACAATTCCGACGACCAACGGCAGCATCTGAGCTTGCGCGTGCACGGCTTCCGGTAACTTGACCGCGACCGCCGCTGCAGTAATCGGCATGCTCATGAGGAAGCTGAATCGTGCGGCAGCATGACGCTCGAAACCAAGCGCACGACCTGCAGTCATCGTTGATCCGGAGCGCGACACACCCGGGATCAGTGCGAAAACCTGAGCCAATCCGATCAAGACTGCGTCGCGAGTTTTGAGTTGAACCAACGGACGATCTTGTGGTGCCCACTTGTCTGCTGCCCACAACAACACGCCCATCACAATCAACGTTGTTGCAATCAATTGCGGCGCACGAAACGTTTGTTCGGCGTAATCGTTCAGCAGCTTTCCAGCGATGCCACCCGGAATCGTTGCGATCACCAAGAGCACTAACCGTTTCTCAACGAGCGTTTCGATTTTTCGTTTGCGCAGAATCGCAAACCCGGCGACGATCAACTCGATCCAATCCGAGCGGAAATACCACGCGAGTGCGATGAGTGTGCCAGCATGCAACGCAACATCAAACGCGAGACCCGGGTCCTGCCAGCCGAAAACCCACGGCGCCAACGTCAGATGCGCCGAACTCGAAATCGGCAAAAACTCGCCCAGGCCCTGAAGCGTGCCGAGTACAATCGCTTGAAAAAGGTTCACGCGTGTCGGGGAAGGGTCAGTGTATGCCGATACAACGCTTCATATTGCGCGACCACGTTATCCTGCGAAAAACGTTTCCGCGCGTCCGCAGCAGCAGCGGTGCTGAATTTCTTCCAGCACACGTCGTCCTTGAGCAAACTGATGGCGGCCTTGCCCATGCCATCAACGTCACCGACTTCAAACAGAAAACCCGTCTCGCCGTTGCGGACCACGGACGGAACTCCGCCAACGTTGCTGCCTACAACGGGCACGCCTGAGGCAAGCGCTTCTAATGCGCTTAAACCAAATGATTCGGAGCCGGAAGGGAGTAGGAACAGGTCGGCGCCAGCGAGCAACGGCGCGATCGGATCGATCTTGCCGAGGAACAGCACATGCTCCGAAATACCAAGTTCGCGTGCTTCGGCTTCAGCATCACCACGATCGGGTCCGTCGCCCACCATCACCAGCAGCGCTGGCATTTCTTTTTGTACGCGCGCAAAAATCTGCACGATGTCGCGAACGCGTTTCACTGGGCGAAAGTTGGAGATGTGCATCAACACTTTTCGTCCGGCCACAGTTTCAGCCGGCAACGGAAAAATATTGTTTTCACGCTGGAATCGATCCGGATCGATGAAGTTGGGAATTACTTCAACTGAACAGCCGCTGCAACCGAATGCGCGCACTGTTTCATCGCGCAGGTAATCCGAGACCGCGGTTACCGAATCCGATTTCTCAATCGAAAATTTGGTGATGGCAAAGAACGACGCTTCCTGTCCGACCAGTGTGATGTCGGTACCATGCAGCGTAGTCATCACCTTCACGTCGCTTCCGCTTTCGCGCAACATCTCGCGCGCAATCCACGCGCTGGTAGCGTGCGGTATCGCGTAGTGACAGTGCAGGATGTCGAGTTTTCGATCCAGCACGACTTCGTGCACCTTGACCGCCAGCGCGAGATCGTACGGCGGATATTCAAACAACGGATATCGCCCAACATCAACTTCGTGGAAAAACACACGCGGCAAAAAACTCGGCAGCCGAAACGGCTGTTGATACGTGATGAAATGCACTTCATGTCCGCCGGCGGCCAGCGCGATACCCAGCTCGGTTGCGACTGCACCAGAGCCGCCGTAAGTGGGATAGCAGGTAATGCCAATTCTCATGATGCCTTGGTCTCCATGCCGTTCATCCAGGCGATTGCGCGATCAAGTGCGTGTGGTTCGTCCGGAGAAATTCGAGTGACGGGACCCTCAGTAATCTGATGTCGAAACCAGGTGCGTTGTCGTTTGGCGTACTGGCGAGTTTCGATCGTCACTCGCTCAATTGCCGCCTCGCGACTTAACGTGCCAGCTACGTGTTGTCGCATGACGTCATACCCACTGGCCAGCCAGGCGGGAGCTGGTTCCGGCACAGTCTGCATCAAGGAACGCACTTCATCGACCCAGCCGCCGTCAACCATCGCGTGCACTCTGTTACGAATGCGTTCTGCCAGCGGCGCACCGGGATCCACCACAAGGTAGCGAACGGACAGGTGTTCGGCCCGGTCGAAGTCTTCGCGGTTGTGTTCCGTGTGCACGTCACCCAGTCGCGCACCCGACAGGAGCGCCGTTTCCAGTGCGCGCAGCAGCTGCGTTCGACCAAGGTGCGCCCGCGCGGGATCGAGTCGCTGGCACCAGCTACGCAACGTGTCGAGATCCTGTTGATCAAACCACGCTTCGAGTTGCGCGCGTTTTGCTTCGTCAAGCCTGGGGGCTGGCGCCAACGGACGCACAAGCGCCCGCAGATAGAAACCAGTGCCACCAACAATCAACGTTTGTTTGCCGAGTGCCTTCGACTGCTCAATCCAACCAGGGACACTGGACGCCCATTCATGGGCCGAGTAGCGGTCGACGGGATCCTTTACGTCTACGCCAAAGTGCGTGATCTCTGCCTGCTCGGCCTTTGATGGTTTGGCAGTCCCGATATCAAA
>JBDTTO010000275.1:0-5191 GCA_039930585.1 Gemmatimonadaceae bacterium | reverse complement strand
GGTTCGTACCGGCCAATGGGAATCGCCACGATGCCTGATGGCTCGCTGCTTATCACCGACGACAAGGTTGGTCGCGTCTGGAAAGTGATGTACCAGAAGTAAAGACAACAGGTTCACACAAACAAATCGGGCCCCGGCGCATATCGCATCGGGGCCCGATTTTCATTCTGAACGTGCGCTGCGTTAGTACTGCTTGATCAGCGCCTTGACGGGTTCCGGCAATGCAAACGCAGTTTCCGGAAGTTCGCCGAGTTGAACGTCGGTGAGCGTGACAACAACTTTGCGTGCGCCGGTGGTCATCTCGCTGCGTGTAGCGCGTTTAAGCGCACCAAACTGTTTGTATTCCGATTCAACCGTCACGATGTTCGTGCTGCTGGCATCGGTCGTTGACGTGGATTGCGAGCCAACTTTCAGCCCCGTCGCCACCGAGAAAAATTCATTCACAACTTTGCCTGACTTGAGCACGGTCTTGATCTGCCAGGTTTTCTCGCCACCAAAGTCGGCCGGGCCAACGGTTTCTGCGCTTTGAAAACGTTCTTTCAAAAACAGAATTGACGCATAGAAATCGGCTTCTTCCTGCGCCGAGATTTTTTCCTTTTCGCTTTTGATGCGCGGGCCTTGCATTGGATTTACTTCCCATGCAACCGAGCCATCGTATCCGTTGGCGATTTCGCCGACGCCCGCGATGTTCATCTTCGTCACGATGCGATGCGGCGCCGCGAACGATTCGAATGTGCCGGAGATGCCCGTTCCTGGCAGATCGACTTTCCCGGTCGACTTGATGGAACTCACATGCATCACGGCGTCCACGCCGCCAATCGCGTTCAC
Organism: Gemmatimonadaceae bacterium; assembly: GCA_039930585.1. Classification (GTDB taxonomy): domain Bacteria; phylum Gemmatimonadota; class Gemmatimonadetes; order Gemmatimonadales; family Gemmatimonadaceae; genus Gemmatimonas. The sequence goes on along the minus strand of JBDTTO010000275.1, from coordinate 4,363 downwards.
GTAGCGCGCAAACACTTCATCCGCGGACGGCGTGGCCTGGGCGGCGGCAACGACGGGCGCGATAAGGAAGGCTGCGAGTGCCACGGTCGAACGGGTGACAACATTCATGCGTGTCGGGGGAATGAGAGACAGACCGTGGGGAGGCGGCCGTTTTCAAAAACGAGGTCGAGGGCGATCATCGGTTTTGAGGTTCGGCAGATTACACGAAGTTCTCAACAACTTTTCTGGCCGTTAGTGCGGACGAACCGACCCCTTCCCGGAGCTGGCGGCCCAGCTAACTGCTGCTTCCAGCGCAGGATCGCGCCCGTTCAACAGCTGTGAGCGTGTGATGGGTACTGCCACGTCCGGAACGACGCCAACGCCTTCCAGGGGTGAACCGGTCGGCGATAGAAAACTCGCGATTGCGTGATACAGGATGTCGCCGTTGGGTAACCGTTCCGCCACGGCTGGAAACGCTTCACCCGCGGTTTGTGCGCCAAAGACTCGCGCGCGGTTAAGCGACTGCAGGCCGCCAGCAAAAATCTCGGTCGTGCTGATAGAGAGTTCGTCCACGACAATCGCCAGCGGTCCCGCAAAGGGTGTGACACGTTTGTTTTGAGCGTTCACGCGCTGCGGGTTGATGATGTATCGCGTCGTGCCGCCTTTCCGAATCATCGTGCCCAGTGTCAGCGCAGTATCAACGAAATGGCCGGCGACACCATTGACCATCACGACTACGCCGCCGACGTTCCCTCGTAAATCGAGCACAATGCCGTCGGACCCGCGCAGGGAATCGACCGCCAATCGAATGCCTTCGGACAACACCGTCATCCAGACATTGAATCGGATGACGCCAATATTCTTGCCGCCCACCACACGTCGTTCAGTCTCGAGTCGCGCGGGCATGGCGGGCAGGTTGCCCACTTTGGTAAACATCCCGCCAACTGCTTCTCGTTTGACGGCGTACACCACAAGTTTGCCTGCGCCGTTCCTGGCCAGGATGCGAACCGTATCGCCAACTGGACCACTAAGCAGCGGCGTCACGGCCGCCCAGTGCGTCATTTTCGCTCGGCGTTCATCCATCTGAACACCCGCGACCTTCTGCCGAGCGGCCACCACGCAGCCATCCACCGCCTGAATCGCCGCCCCCGGACGAATGCCCGCCCGTTCGGCTGCTCCACCGGGTCGCACGGCCGTAACCAGAATCGCCCCATCCACGTCGCGAATTGTGGCGCCGATATCGCCGGACTGGTCGCGACCCTGGCCGCCCAGCCCCTCGCCGATTTCAGAGGGAATGATCGAAAAGTGCGATTGGCGGAGCGTTCCCAGCATTTGCGTCAGCACGCTCCGAAGCTCTTCCTGATTCCGGGCTTTAAGCGCTCGCGGCCTGAGCGAGTCTCGAACTGCCTTCCAATCGACGCCATTGTAGGTCGAGTCCCAGTGCGACCGGGCAATGATGCTCCAGGCCGAATCGAAGGTGGCCGCGTTCAGGTTGGCCGACGGACTCGCAGTCGCGACCATCACCACCGTCTTCACACAACCGACACCGGTCGGTCCGACCGCGGGCGTCCGTCCATGGCACGCTGCCACCCAAGCGGCGCCGATGCCCAGGACAGCTGCCTTTCGGAGTCCTCGCAAACGTGCGCGGCCGAACGACCGGTGAGACGGTTGAATTGAGAGAGCGGGAGAACGCATGAATTCCGTTGAATGCCTGGACCCACTCGCCCGAATTAACGCGAAGGCCGTCCGTGACTTACGAGCAAGGGGCGCGCTTGGTTACCATGCACAGTTCCGGGATAGCGACACTGGCGGGCCCAGAGGCTCGCACAAGTGCTCGAACGTAGCGCCGTCTTCGACTCTTCTTACGGTCCATGTCCAATCGTCTGCACGCCTTGCACGCCATCGGTCAGTCCCTGTGGCTCGACTACATCGATCGCACCATGCTCGCCAACGGCGATCTGGAGCGGAGAATTCGGGAAGACGCCCTTATGGGAATGACGTCCAACCCGACCATCTTCGAAAAGGCGCTGGCCGAAGGTTCGGCTTATGACGCGCAGCTGGCCACGGTCGCATCAGGAATGTCCGACCGCGATGCGTTTGAGCTGGTTGCCACAACCGACGTACGAAACGCCTGCGACAAGTTTCGCGGAGTCTACGACGCGACGGCCGGAGTGGATGGTTACGTCTCGCTCGAAGTTGCGCCCGACCTCGCGCTGGACGCCGATCGCACGGTGGCGGAAGCGCGCAAACTGTGGGCCGTCGTTGATCGCCCCAACTTGATGATTAAAGTCCCCGGCACGGTCGAAGGCGCTGATGCGATTCGTCGTTTGATTGCCGACGGAATCAACGTGAATGTCACGCTGCTGTTTGCAATCGATGCGCACGAACGCGTGATCGATGCGTTCATCAACGGACTTGAAGATCGTGTTGCTGCCGGAAAATCAGTTGCGAAAATTGCATCGGTCGCGAGTTTCTTTGTGAGCCGCGTTGATTCGACAATCGACAAGCAGTTGGACACGATGGCGGCTGGCGAAAAAGATGATGCACGCAAAAGCGCACTGCTCGCGTTGCGCGGCAAAGCGGCAATTGCAAACGCGAAGTTGGCGTATCGGTTGTTTACGAAGAAATTTTCAGGCGCGCGTTGGGACGCACTCGCAAGTCAGGGCGCGCTTGCGCAGCGTCCGTTGTGGGCCAGCACCAGCACGAAAAATCCGAGCTATCGCGACGTCATTTATGTCGAGGAGTTGGCCGGCCCGGATACAGTGAACACGTTGCCACCGGCGACACTCGAAGCGTTTCGCGATCACGGCGAAGCGCGCGTGGCCGTTGACGTTGGTGTCGATGAAGCAGAGCGCGTACTCGCGCAGCTCGAAGCGCACGGTGTTTCGCTCAAGAAAGTAACGGACACGTTGTTGAAGGATGGGCTCGCGTCGTTCGAGCAATCCTTCGTGACATTGCAGGCCGGGTTGGAGCGCAAGCGCGCCGCCCTCAAAGCTGCCTCTACAAACGGAGCAAACGTTTAGTGTCATCTGCAGACATGTCCACGGACGACGTTGTAAAAATTCCGCGCACGGGGCCCGAAAAAGCGGCCGCGGACACGGACATTCACGCCAAGCCGCCGGTTGCCGCCAAGCGTCGTCATTATCCGCGCACGAAAATCGTCGGCACACTGGGTCCGTCCAGCAATACGGCGGAAAGTATTCGCAGTCTGATTGAAGCCGGACTTGATGTTGCGCGTATCAACTTCTCGCACGGCACGCACGAGCAGCACGCGAAAACAATCAAGACGGTGCGCGACGTTGCCGACGAACTTGGCCGTCCCGTTGCGATTCTTGGTGATTTGCAGGGACCACGCATTCGCATCGGCGATTTGCCCGAAGTGATCGATTTGGTTGACGGCAGCGACGTCATTCTCGTTCCGGAAACTGTTGACGGCCACGCCGGCGAAATTCCGATCACGTACGACGATCTCGCGAACGATGTGAAGCCGGGCAATCGCATTCTCATCAACGACGGTCTGCTCGAACTTCTGGTGACGGAAGTCAACGCACCGCGTGTCCACGCGCGAGTCGTGCACGGTGGCCCGCTCAAGAGTCACAAGGGCATGAACCTGCCGGGCATTGCAGTGTCAGCGCCTTCACTCACGGAAAAAGATCACGCCGATCTCAAATTCGCGGTGGAACATGGTCTCGATGCGCTCGCGTTGAGCTTTGTTCGCCGCGCCGAAGACATCACAGGAATGCGCGCGCTCATCCCGAAATGGATGATCATCGTTGCGAAGATCGAAAAAGATGTTGCGCTCGCGAATATCGAAGAAATCATGCGCGCCACCGATGCCGTCATGGTCGCACGCGGTGATCTCGGCGTTGAACTTCCGTTCGAAGAAGTGCCGATCGCGCAGAAGAACATCATTGCGCTGGCCAATCAGTTGGGTCGCCCGGTGATCACGGCCACGCAGATGCTCGAGTCGATGATCGAACATCCGCGCCCAACGCGCGCCGAAGCGAGTGACGTTGCCAACGCAATTCTCGACGGAACGGATGCAGTCATGCTTTCCGCCGAAACTGCGGCCGGCAAGTATCCGCGTCTCGCGGTCGAAGCCATGCGTCGCATCATCACGGAAATCGAAACGCATCCGCGCCCAGGTCACGTGATGCGCACCGAACGTCGTACGGTTGGTGGTGTCGCAACTGAAGAAGCGATCGCGGCAGCCACGGTTGCGGCAGTCCGCATGATGGATGCGCCACTGGTTGTTGTCTTTACCAAGAGCGGTTTCACGGCGCGTATTGTCGCGTCGCATCGTCCAAGCGTTCCGATTCTCGCACTGACGGATGAACCGCGTGTGTGTCGTCAGCTGTCGCTGGTATGGGGCGTCGTACCGCGC